>JADFNG010000083.1 GCA_022563505.1 Pseudomonadota bacterium
ACACAATAGGTCACAATGAGTTTCGACTACATCAGTTTCCGATAGATGCACTGATTGAGGTCGTGGAGCCACAAAATAATTTTTGTCCATCAGCATTCCTTGAATGCCAATCCGCAAGAGTCGCCTAGTACTCAATATAGCGCCAAGACTCACGGAGATTGCTCCAAACCGTTGAAACCAATGCCACTGGTCAAGCGAATAACTAACGGCAAAAGCGATTATTGAGATTGAGACGGAAATTGATACCAATATAACAGGCGAGCTAATTAGCCATTGAGCAAAAAGTAACACCCCGCGTGTGGCTCCAGTTACTTGGAGATTGATGTTACCGACTGGTCGATCATCCACACTTTCCTGGGCGGAACATTATCTATCAACTTTCAAATATCCACTGCGATGTCTAGCTGTCATTGAATTAGACCCAAAAACACCACATTTGTTACGTAGAGTACTAACGTACCTGGAGACACGACTTATAAACATCGCCCAGGCGACTCAAAAAAGAGCGCGCCAATGCAGTCTACTTCATTTAGCACAGCAATGATAATTGAGATTGACATCAGTTAAGCGCGCTGCCACAACTACTACCCTGACCTGCGGTGCAACCATAACAATGTTCTCCAATCGCCACGAGCGAACCTTCAATATTACTAGACATAAGATCTGCCAGATGAGATCTGGGTTTGTCGTTAAGTAATGCTGGCATCGCTAACATCTGATTAAAATCACAGTCATATACATAACCCTGGTAATCCACGCTAATCAGATTCCGGCACATTACTGTGTCGAGGTTTTCTGCTGAGAAAGAATTTCGCAACAGAGCCATATAATCATAATATTCGTTTTTAGCAAGAAGCCTGGCACCAAATCGGTTGATCGGCATATTGGCCAGCGTATATAGCTCGTTGAAAACGATGCCGTGGTTATCAAACAATTCACGCTTGTAGTCTTCCTGCAGGGCAGCCTGTTTCAGAGGAAGAATTGGATCGTCAGGATTGTCGACAAGATTCACGCCGTTGTCGCGGAATCTCGCCCGCAACGTTCGATAGAAGAGACTGTGCCGCGAATCGGTGGCGATGTAAGTTCGCTCCATCTCGGTGGGCAATACCGTTGCCGATCGTAATTGAAAACCGCAACTCGCGAGGAGCAGCGTCAGCGTAAGTGTGGGTATTAATCTAGACAACAACATTAACCAATCGCCCGGGTACAAGAATTGTTTTGCGTATCACTTTGTTCGCGATGAATCGCTGCACATTCAGATCAGCAAGCGCCAGTTTTTTGACCTCTTCCGCATCGGCATCCGCCGCAACCGAAATTCGAGCCCGTAATTTACCATTTACCTGCACGACGATTTCAATCATATCCTGCACCAGGGCAGCCTCATCGGTTGCAGGCCATGCGGCGACGAGCAATGAACCATCGTGTCCCAGTTGCTGCCAGAGTTCGTGGCAAATATGCGGCACAATCGGGGCCAGCAGCAGGACGATCGACTCCAGCGCTTCTTGCACGACGGCACGACCCGCTGGTGACGTGTCATCGAAACGCGTCACCGCATTCAACAGCTCCATCGTAGCAGCGACAGCCGTATTGAATTTGTAACGACGGCCAATATCGTCACTGACTTTTGCAATAGTCTGGTGTGTCTTGCGGCGCAGATTCAGTTGCGCATCGGTGCTCGCAGCGATGTCTTCGACCGTGCCTGGGGCGCAGTGCCTGTCGGTCGCATACCAAAAGCGCTTGAGGAAGCGATACGCGCCCTGCACGCCATCATCCGACCACTCAAGCGACTGTTCGGGTGGTGCCGCAGCCATCATGAACAAGCGCACCGTATCGGCACCGTATTTGTTGATGAGATCCTGTGGATCGACGGTGTTGCCCTTGGCTTTGGACATCTTCGCACCATCTTTGAGCACCATGCCCTGCGTCAGCAGGTTGGTAAACGGCTCGTCGGCAGACGACAGTCCTTCGTCGCGTAACAGCTTTTGAAAAAAGCGCGAATACAACAAGTGCAGGATTGCGTGTTCAATCCCGCCAGTGTACTGATCAACCGGCATCCAGTACGCCTCGCGCGCATCGAGCATCACTTCGTCATTGTCCGGACAAGCGTAACGCGAGAAATACCATGATGACTCGACAAAGGTATCGAAGGTGTCGGTTTCACGCCGCGCCGGCTTGCCGCAATTCGGGCACGTCGTTTCGTAAAACTCCGGCATTCGTTTCAGTGGCGACCCTTCACCTGTGACCGTGACATTTTCCGGCAATACCACCGGCAATTGATCTTCCGGCACCGCCACCGCATCGCAGTCATCACAATAAATAATCGGAATTGGCGTGCCCCAGTAACGCTGCCGCGAAATACCCCAATCGCGCAAGCGATAATTCACGGTGCGCCGGCCACTGCCATCCGCTTCAAATCGTTGTGCAATGGCATCGAATGCCTGCGTGAAATCAAGGCCGTCCAGGTCTCCCGAATTCACCAGCACACCATGCTCGAGATACGCGGCCTCGCTGATGTCGATCTCGCTGCCATCGGCGGGTCGAATCACTTGCGTGACAGGCAGGTCGTGCTTCCTGGCAAATTCCCAGTCACGCTGATCGTGCCCTGGTACGGCCATCACGGCGCCGGTGCCGTAGCTCATGAGAACGAAATTTGCGACCCATAACGGAACTGCTTCACCGCTGATCGGATGAATGGCCGAGATGCCAAGCGGCAAACCCTTTTTCTCCATTGTCTCCATCATGGCTTCGGCCGCATGCGACGTTTTGCACTCCTCGATGAAAGCGGCGATGTCCGGGTTATTGGCCGCCACCTTCGTCGCCAGCGGGTGTTCGGCCGCGACCGCCATATAAGTGACGCCCATCAATGTGTCAGGCCGGGTTGTAAATACCGTTAGCGGCTCTTCTTCATCTTCAACGATGAACGACAACTCGATGCCTTCCGAGCGTCCAATCCAGTTGCGTTGCATCGTTTTAACGGAGTCCGGCCAGCCATCAAGATTGTCGAGATTGTCGAGTAACTCGTCAGCATAAGCCGTAATTTTCATGAACCATTGCGGGATCTCGCGGCGTTCAACCAGGGCATCGGAACGCCAGCCCCGACCGTCAATCACCTGCTCGTTGGCCAGCACTGTCTGATCCACCGGGTCCCAGTTAACAATCGCATTCTTGCGATAGACGAGGCCTTTCTTAAACAGGCGGGTAAACAGCCACTGCTCCCAGCGGTAATATTCTGGCCGGCATGTGGTCACCTCACGGCTCCAGTCGTAAGCATAGCCCAGGCGCTTCAACTGCTCTCGCATGTAGTCAATGTTCTTGTAAGTCCATTCAGCAGGAGGTACGCCGTGCTTGATCGCAGCATTTTCAGCCGGCATGCCGAACGCATCCCAACCCATCGGCTGCAACACATGCTTGCCTTGCATGCGCTGATAGCGGGCGATGACATCATTGATCGTAAAAACGCGCACATGACCCATGTGCAGCTGACCACTCGGGTACGGGAACATGGTCAGGCAATAAAACTTTTCCTTGTCCGGATCTTCAGTGACCTCAAAGCACCGCTCCCGATCCCAGTAATCACGGGCTCGCTGCTCGACTTTTTCCGGTTCGTATTTCGTTGTCATGCTGGTGTTGGTTTTTCCAGACTTGTGCGCGGCAAAGCCCGGAAGGATATCCGGTATTGACGCGGTTTACATCGGTTTCGCACCGGAAGTTTGACTCTGTTGCTCCGACGCAGGCCTGAGCCAGGAATGATCAGGGTGTCAGTCTTTGCTCTTTTGGGCTGCCGAGCGATAGTGGGCCATGAGGATTTCCGCAACCTCGGGCCGTGCGAATTCAGGGGGCGGTGCAATTCCTTGCTCCAGGATCTGGCGGAACTTCGTGCCGGACAGGATCACGTAATCCTCTGGCGTGTGGTTTTCTGCCTCACGCATCATGACGACACGCTTTAATTTCTTTGAATAGGCCGTATGGTCAGCCGCAAAAATCCTGATCTCCAGCCCGCCTTGCGGCAATTCATCGAAGATCGCCTGTGCATCAAAAGGACCGTAGTAATCGCCCACACCCGCATGATCGCGACCAACAATCAGGTGTGTTGCCCCCATGTTCTGCCTGAATAGCGCGTGCAACAGGGCTTCGCGAGGGCCTGCGTACAGCATGTCGAAACCGTAGCCGCAGACCATGACGGTATTCTCCGGAAAGTACTCATCGACCATCTTGCGAATACAGGCGTCCCGAACTGCTGCGGGAATATCGCCTGCCTTGAGTTTGCCGAGCAGCATGTGGATGACGATACCGTCAGCGTTCAAACGCTCTTTTGCCAGGCGGCACAACTCTTCATGCGCCCGATGCATCGGGTTTCGCGTCTGGAACGCAACGACCGTTTCCCAGCCACGGCGTGCAATCTCCTCACGTATTTCCACCGCCGTCTTGAAGGTGTCACCGAAATCGGTTGCGAAGTAACTCAGGTTTAGAACCTGCACCGGGCCGGAAATGCAATAATTTCCCAGGCTCCTGAATACCGCAACACCGGGATGGTCTCGATCTTGCGTGCCATAAACTTGCTCCGTCATCGTGTCGAGTTGATCTTCAGCAACGTCCTCAACAGCCGCAACGTCCATGATGGCCATGAGCGGATTGCCCTCAACATTGGGGTCACGCAATGCGATGCGGGCTGCACCTTCAATCGAGCTTACGTCGACCGCGAGATTCATTACCGGAACAGGCCAGAAAAGACCGTCGGTCGTTTGCATGTTTTTCGCAACAGACAGGGAGTCCGCGAGGTTCATGAATCCCGTGAGCGGCGTGAAATAACCACCTCCCAGCATCACTGCATTTGCGGCAGCGGCGGAATTGAGCAGCAGCGATGGCAACTCCCGCGCTTCAGCGAGAAGCTCGCGACGCTTGTCAACATCGGTTACCAGTCGTGGCAGCAGGACATCGGCTCCATGCGGTTTGATCAAAATAATTCTCCTACACTGCGACCTGGTTGGCCTCACCGGTGCGCGTCATGAATTCTGTCTTGATAATGCCGTTGGCCACGAGGTAGTCAATGATGATGCGCACTTCTTCCTCCAACGTCATCTGGTCTGTGTGCAGATGGATCTCAGGCCTGACAGGTGCTTCATACGGGTCGTCGATACCGGTGAAATTTTTGATTTCGCCCGCTCGTGCTTTCTTGTAGAGGCCCTTGGGATCACGTGCCTCGGCAACTTCCAGCGAACAATCGACAAACACTTCTACAAACCTGAGATCCGCTGCGTCATGCAATTCGCGCACGCCATCGCGATCCTTGGTGTAAGGACTGATAAAGCTGGACAACGACAGCGTTCCTGCGTCACCGAAAAGCTTTGCAATTTCGCCGATTCTGCGGATGTTTTCACTGCGGTCTTCTTCAGAGAAGCCGAGGTTCTTGTTGATGCCCAGGCGGACGTTGTCGCCGTCGAGCCGATAGGACAGCTTGCCAAGGTCATACAAGGCCTTCTCGAGAGCGACAGCAATGGTGCTCTTGCCGCTACCGGACAAACCGGTGAACCAGATGGTGGCACCGGTTTGCCGAAGAATTTGATATCGATCCTGCCGCGATACCTCGCCGTCATGCCAGACGACGTTTGTTGCTTTTTGATCAACCATAGTTCCCAACCTTCCTATCAGTATTCAAAACTTTGTCATTCTTATCATTCAACAATCTACTTAAGCGCGCCTGTCCTGCCGCGTATTCTTTCTTCGTTCGCAAAACCCGTTGAGCAATAAATCAACACATTTTTGCGTAACGTCAAAAATATCCAGGTCGGGCTCGCGGACGATGATGTCGCCCCAGGCATTGCAAATACCGATGACAGCCTGCGCGGCGAAATGGCAATCGATCGAGTCGCGTAAGTCACCGCTCGCCACACCTTCCTGAAAGATGCCCTGCAAGCTCTTGCGATAGCGGCTGCCGAGTTTGTGCAACTTTTGCCGCTTCTCTTCCGGCAAATAGAGACGCTCGTCGTTGTGAACCTTCAAGGCCTCGTTGCGCTCCCGATAGCTGCTGAGATGGGATGTAACGGTGGCCAGTAACTTTGCTGCGAACGGTTGCTCGCTCGCGGCAATGCCATCCATGCGATGCACGTAGTCTTCGATGCCGTACAGGCACACTTCACCCAGGGCTTCTTCTTTCGATTTGAAGTAGTAGTACAGGCTGCCCTGCTTGATGCCGATGCGTTCGGCGATATCTTTGGTGCTGGCGCCGTGAAAACCCTTTTCCGCAAATACAGCAGCAGCACAGCGGATCGCCTGCGCGCGCTGTTGCTGGTATTTGTCGGTGGCCGCTTGCGGCATATTGCCAAACTCATTCATCCAAGCAAGCGAGGAATTCTATAGATCTATTGAATTTTTAGCAACCGTTTTTATTTATTGTTTAAAAACAAGTAAATATAAGAATTTTTATCTATTAATCTATAGATTATGTTGTTTTCGGCGCGCCGCCCAGGCGATGATCAAACACAGCGGCAGGATCACGGAGCAGTTCCCGGTGCGGGCGTACGGCGTCAAACCTGCGCGTGGCTGAATCGCCCATTCCAGGGTGGCGAACTCGAATTGCGGTGCCGTCGCCGCAATTTTCCCGTTCGGACCGATGAAGGCACTCACGCCGTTATTGGTCGCCCGGACCACCCAGCGTCCTGATTCAAGTGCCCGCATGCGCGCGATCTGCAGATGCTGATGAGGCGCAATGGAATCACCGAACCAGGCATCGTTGCTCACGTTGATCAACACCGCGGCATCTGGCAATGCCGATAACAGTTCGGCGCCGTAGGCATCCTCGTAGCAAATCGCGACTCCGATTTTGGTGCCGTCGGCGGCCACCAGTATCGGTTGCTCGGCGCCGCCCGCGGAAATGTCGTTATTCGGCAAACTCAGCAAGCGCATCCACTCGCGCACAAAATCCGGAACCGGAAAGTACTCGCCGAAGGGCACCAGGTGACGCTTCCGGTAAACCTGTTGCGATTCACCGTCCAGCAGCAAAACGCTGTTGTAGATACGTTGCTCCGCCAGATCGTGTTCGAGGATACCCAAAACCAGTGTTCTGCCACGTGTGCGCGCGTCGTCCTGCAGCACGGACAGATAGGCATTACCCATGTCGACCAGCGCCGGTATGGCAACCTCCGGCCACACGACCAACGCGCTATCGTGCACCGCCACAAGGGCGTTGTGGTAAATCTCCAGCGTCGGCGCAAACTGTTCCGGCAACCATTTTCTTTCTTGCGGCACACCGCCCTGAATAATGGTCGTCAGCATCGGCTCACCAACCGGCCGAGTCCATTGCGGGTACTTCAGGCCCTCACCCAGCAACCAGGGAAGCAGGACAAGGGCTACCGCCAACGGGTAACTGCGGCGGGTAATAGCGAGAACGAAGCCACCCGCACTGATCAGCAACAGCCAGGATACGCCATAGATGCCAAGCAACGGCGCCCAGCCGGCAAGCGGCGAATCGATCTGGCTGTAACCCAGGCTCAGCCAGGGAAATCCGCTCATAAACCAGCCACGCAACCATTCCATCACAACCCAGACAGCGGGCCCGACCAAAATCAGCCGCATCGAATCGCCGCCAGTCAGGCGCGACATCAGCCAACCGGTCACGGCGAAGAATATCGCCATGATGAACACGAGCCCCAGCATCAAGGTAATGGCGATCCACAGCGGCGCCATGCCAATAACGTGGACCGACACATAAAGCCAGTAAGTACCGCTAAGGAACAGTCCGAATCCGAACCAGAATGCACAGCGCGCTGCACTGCGTGGGTCAAGAGAAAGACCGGCCAACAAGACGGGCACGGCAAGTACAGGCGCCAGCAAGTACAAGTTGAACGGCGCAAACGACGCCGTCAGCATCGCACCCAGGATAAACAGCAGCAGCGCGGCGATCGCAGGGCGCTTGTCGTACAGACTTTGCAGATCCGGGGTGCTCTTTGCCATGCTCAGCCAATCGCCGCGTCAGAGCCGTTATGCCGCCAGTGCTGCCGCATTATTCAGCTGGAATGTCTCGCTGCACTTGCAAACTGTCAATACGGCGCCGATCGGCCTTGGTGACCAGAAAACTGAACCCCGCGAAACTCAGGCTGTCACCCTGTCGCGGTAAACGACCGAGTTCATGCATGACCAGTCCACCCACCGTTTCGTATGCATCGTCATCGACTTCGCAGCCGAAATATTCGTTGAAGTCCTCAATCCGGGTCAGTGCACGCACACTGAAGCACTGACGTCCGTCCTTGTCGTCTTCGGCCTGGATGAAAGCGGCTTCTTCCTGGTCGTGCTCATCGTCGATTTCGCCCACGATCTCCTCAAGCACGTCCTCGATCGTCACCAGCCCGGACACACCACCGTATTCGTCCACAACAATCGCCATATGATTGTGGCTGTCTCTAAATTCTTTGAGCAACACGTTCAGGCGCTTTGATTCGGGAATAACCGACAGTGTCCGAATGTACTTGTCGATTTGCAGTTCATCATTGGGCGATCCCATGAAGTGGTGCAGCAAATCTTTTGCCAGCAGGACGCCCAGCACTTCGTCGCGGTCTTCGCCGATCACCGGAAAACGCGAATGGCCGGACTCGACAATGGTGTCCAGCATTTCACCAAGGCTTTGTTCGCGTTCAATAACGACCATTTGCGAGCGCGGCACCATCACTTCGCGGACCTGTGTTTCGGCCACCTCAAGCACACCGGCCAGCATGTCCTGCTCTTCAGGATCGAAGACGTCTTCGGACTGCTGAAGTATTTCCTGAATTTCTTCGCGGCTCCAGGGTTCTCCTCTTATCGCACGCATGACGCGTGAAAATAGTCTGGCGGATCCTGTGCCGTTAGTACTTGGAGGTTTGTCGTTCATCAGCCTGTCTGGTTTAAAAGTCGCATTGCCAGCCGCGTTGCGTGACGGCAGTGCAATATTGATAGTGTATCAGGTCAATCATTCGTATTCGTAGGGATTTTTCACTCCCCGGGCCTGCAAAATGCGTATTTCAAGCGCTTCCATCGTTGCCGCCTGAGTATCCGTCTCATGGTCGTAGCCCAGCAGATGAAGCATGCCGTGCACCAGCATATGACTCCAGTGCGCGCCAAGGTTCTTACCCTGCTCGTCTGCCTCACGCGCCACCACCGGCGCACAAATAACCAGGTCGCCCAATGGGATTGCCGTACCCTCGGGCCAGGCGCCAATGTCCGGCAAATCAACCGGAAACGCCAGCACATTGGTCGACCGATCCTTGCCGCGATAATTCAGATTCAGAGTCTGGCTTTCCGCTTCGTCAACGACACGAATGCTTATTTCCGAGTCACCGGCTGGCGATGATCGGGTCTCAGCGAGCACCCGGCATAACCAGTCTTCAATCTCCTTCTTTGCCGGTACACCCGTCGCGTCGCAAGTGATTTGCAGGTCCGCCGACACGCCCGCGTTCATGCAACCGTATTGCCGTTGCCTTCGGCTTCATAGGCTTCCACGACACGCTGCACGAGTTCGTGCCGAACGACGTCATTGGGTGTGAAACGGGTAAACGCGATGCCCTCAACATTGGCGAGAATCGTAGCGGCATGCTTCAAACCCGATTGCTGCCCCGCAGGCAGATCGATCTGGGTAATGTCTCCGTTTACCACCGCTCGTGAACCGAATCCGATTCGCGTCAGGAACATTTTCATCTGCGCTACACTGGTGTTCTGCGCTTCATCGAGGATAACGAATGACTCATTCAACGAACGACCCCGCATGAATGCGAGCGGAGCAACTTCGATGATATTGCGTTCGATCAACTTGCCCACCGTGTCCGGCCCGAGCATGGCGAAAAGTGCGTCATACATTGGCCGCAGGTAGGGATCCACTTTCTGTGAAAGATCACCCGGGAGAAAACCCAGGCGCTCGCCTGCCTCGACCGCCGGTCGAACGAGAATGATTCGTCGTACCTGGTCGCTCTCGAGCGCATCGATCGCGCTGGCAACCGCGAGATAGGTCTTGCCGGTCCCGGCGGGACCGATGCCGAAAGCGAGGACATTCTCGCGAATGTTTTTCAGGTAAGCACGTTGATTGAGACCGCGTGCGCGCACCAGTTTGCGCCGCGTCTGTATCTCATACGAGCTGTTATCTTCTGCCTCATCGTCGGGCAGGGCGTCACCAATTTCGTCTTCCCTCATTACGGATTCCTGCAAGCACATGTGTACGCGCTCAAGATCAACTCGTTCGTTTTTCGTCAGCTTGAACAGTGAGCGCAATACATCGCTGCCGATCCGGGCGGCACCCGGATTGCCGGTGACTCTGAAGCAATTGCCTCTGCTGGAGATATCGATCTTGAGACGGCGTTCGATTTGCCGCAGGTGCTCATCAAACTGTCCACACAAATTGGCGAGACGGTTGTTGTCGGCGGGTTCCAGGATAATGTCCTGGGATACATTTACAGCGTTCAATGGTTAAGACTTATGCCTCTGTCAGTAGTGTTTGGCCGGTACAGAACTCCATTGGAATCCTGCGGCACGAAAAAGTCAATTTCAGCGCATGGCCGTCAGGCAACGGCCTGGGCTTCGACGAGGCGACCTCGCAGCGAATTCGGCAACGCCTCGGTAATAACCACATCGACAAACTGGCCGATGCAGGAGGGGCTGGCGTCAAAATTGACCCAACGCATGTTCTCCGTGCGCCCCGCGACCTGCCGTGAACTCTTTTTCGACAAGCGCTCAACCAGGACAGTCTGCGTCGTCCCGACCATCGCCTGGCTGATGGCCATCGCTTGCTGGCTGATTCGCGCCTGCAACAGACTGAGTCGCTGCTTTTTCATCTCCACCGTCGTATCGTCGGCGAAGCCCGCCGCCGGCGTGCCGGGGCGTGCGCTGTAAATAAAGCTGAAAGACTGGTCGAAGCCGATGTCGGCGATCAGGTTCATGGTCGCCTCAAAGTCTTCGTCCGTTTCACCCGGAAAACCGACAATGAAATCGGACGATATCGAGATGCCGGGCCGGGCCTGTCGCAATTTGCGAATTTTTTGCTTGTACTCAATGACGGTGTGCCCGCGCTTCATGCGAGCGAGGATCCGGTCGGATCCATTCTGTACCGGCAGATGCAGGTAGCCCGCAAGCTCCGGAACTTCCGCATAGGCCTGAATCAGGCTGGCCGTGAATTCAACCGGATGCGAGGTCGTAAAGCGTATTCTATCGATCCCCTCGACGGCAGCGACGTAATAAATCAATGTCGCGAGATCGGCAATCTGCCCATCGTGCATCGGTCCCCGATACGCGTTGACATTTTGCCCAAGCAAATTGACTTCACGCACGCCCTGTTCCGCAAGGCTGGCCACTTCTGCAATCACATCATCAAAGGGCCGGCTGAATTCCTCGCCCCGCGTGTACGGCACGACACAAAATGTACAGTATTTGCTGCAACCCTCCATCACCGACACGAAGGCGGTCGGTCCATCCGCCCGCGGTTCGGGCAGACAGTCAAATTTCTCAATCTCGGGAAATGATACATCGACGACGGAACGGCCCGTCTTACGAACTTCATCGACCATTTCCGGCAGCCGATGCAAGGTCTGTGGCCCAAACACCATGTCGACGAACGGGGCACGCTTGGTAATACCCTCACCTTCCTGGCTCGCCACGCAACCGCCGACGCCAATCAACAGACCGGGTTTCTTTTCCTTCAACGGACGCCAGCGCCCCAATTCTGAAAACACCTTCTCCTGCGCCTTCTCACGAATCGAACACGTGTTGACCAGCAACAGATCCGCCTCCTCCGGAATCTTCGTCAATTCATAGCCATGGGACTCACGCAAAATATCCGCCATCTTGTCCGAGTCATACTCGTTCATCTGGCAACCCATGGTCTTGATATAGAGTTTCTTTGTTTGCATTTAACAGTCGACAATCAGGCGATTAATTCGCGGCCAGGTCACTCTCGGCCATCCATGGCCTCCGTGACATTCGGACTCCTGTCCATCAAGCCGCTCCTACGGTCAGTATATCGCGATTAGAGGCACAGCCACATAACCCGATTCCGTACCCCAAGCACCCTAAACCGGGCTCTAAAACGGAATATCGTCCTCAAATTCATCCGCTGACGAAGCAGCCGGCGGCGGCGCACTCGACCCTTCCGACTCATTCTTCGCCGGTGCTTCAGCCATTGCCGGTGCTCCAGCTCCTGAACGCGCACCGAGCATCTGCATTTCGTCGGCGACAATCTCCGTCGTCCAGCGATCCTTGCCGTCTTTGTCCTGCCACTTGCGGGTACGCAGCTTGCCTTCGATATAGACTTGCGATCCTTTGCGAAGATACTCGGCAGCAATTTCAGCGAGACGCCCGAACATGGCAATCTTGTGCCATTCCGTCCGCTCTTTCTGCTCACCGGTTTCCTTGTCCTTCCAGGACTCGCTGGTTGCAATGCTCAGGTTGGTGACAGCCGAACCACTCGGCATATACCGTGTGTCAGGGTCTGACCCCAGATTGCCGACGATGATGACTTTGTTTACTCCACGGCTCATAACCGGTCCTCTTTATTCTGTTTCGCAATCCGGAAATTCGGATGCGCTCTCTTGCGGGGGTGCCTATTGTAGAGGGTGGCGAGTCAAAAGCCAGTCAGATTTCAGGTGATTCCGCCTTGATTTCGACCTTCTGGCCGAGTTGATGCAGCAACAGCCAGAAACCGGTTAGCACGGCGCAGGCAAGGAAGACGTATCGCGGCTGCCCGGAAGAGAGAA
>JADFNG010000084.1 GCA_022563505.1 Pseudomonadota bacterium
GCAGGAAATCCGCCGTTGGTCGAAACCCTGAATATCAAGACGCCCATTCCGATGGTCGTGGGCATGACGGGGTACGAAGGACTGACGGCCAAGACTGTGGGCAGGGTCAATGCCGCGTGGCAACAGGACAGAAAATTATATGAGCGAATCTTTGATCAGATCGACACACTCGTGCTGCGAGGTGTGCAGGCCATTCAGGATGAGGATCTCGTGACGCTGGGTCAGCTTATGAATATTTGCCATGGCATGCTCAACGCGCTGCAGGTTTCGACTCCCGAGTTGGAACAGTTGGTCGATATCGCCCGGGCAAATGGTGCGCTTGGCGCGAAACTGACCGGGGGCGGCGGCGGCGGTTCCATCATCGCGTTATGCGACGGCGATACCGATGCCGTCGTCAACGCGATCCGCGCGGCGGGCTTCGAGGCCGTGGCGGTAGCCCTTGGGGCCGATCTCGATGGCTCGTAGCGAGGACGTTTCTGATTCCGGCGAGGAGCTTATTCTGGTCGACGAGCTCGATCGTGAGATCGGACACAGTTCCAAGAGCGATTGTCACGTCGGCAACGGCATCCTGCATCGAGCATTTTCCATCTTTATCTTCAACAACAGAAATGAGCTCCTGTTGCAACGGAGAAGTGCCGAGAAACCGCTCTGGCCAGACTACTGGTCCAATACCTGTTGTTCGCATCCACGAGTCGGGGAATTGATGGAGGAAGCGGTGTCTCGCCGACTCGTCGAGGAACTTGGTATCGAGTGTCCGTTGAATTTTCTGTACAAGTTCAAGTATCACGCCCAGTATGGCGCGGTCGGTGCCGAACACGAGTATTGCTGGGTATACTATGGCCATTACGATGGCGAGGTGGATGTCAACGAGCGCGAAATCGCGGAGTGGCGCTATATCGACATTGCCTCATTAGAGTCGGAAGTTGCGGCATCGCCGGAGAACTTTACGCCGTGGTTGAAAATGGAGTGGGCGCAGATTACGAATAGTTATCTCGACACGATTCTTCAGGACCCACAGGCTGAGAGTTAGAGGCGGACGATGCTGGATTGTAGACAGGAGTAGCGATGAGTATCCCATTAATTCAGACTTACCGTGTGGGGCGCTATCTTCTGGAGCAAAAGCTCCGGGGCGTGAAACGCTATCCGCTGGTTTTAATGTTGGAGCCACTGTTCCAGTGTAATCTGGCATGCGCAGGTTGCGGTAAAATTGACTATCCGGAAGACATTCTGCAGAAGCGCCTGAGTACCGAGGACGCACTTAAGGCCGTAGACGAATGTGGCGCACCCGTCGTATCCATACCGGGCGGCGAACCGCTCATTCACAAGGAGATGCCCGCCATCGTCCGTGGCATTATCGCGCGGAAGAAGTTTGTTTATCTGTGCACGAACGCGCTGCTGCTTGCGCAGAAGATCGATGAGTATGAGCCTTCACCGTATTTCACCTGGTCCGTGCATTTGGATGGAAACCGTGAACGACACGATGAGTCCGTTTGTCGTCAGGGCGTATTCGAGAAGGCGGTCTCTGCCATACAATTGGCCTGCAGCCGCGGTTTTCGAGTCACCGTAAACTGCACGCTGTTCAACGGCGAGAACCCTAAAGATGTTGCCGACTTCTTTGATTTCTCGATGAGCCTTGGTCTGGAGGGGATAACGGTCTCACCGGGTTATAGCTGCCAGCATGCACCGCGACAGGATGTGTTTTTGGGTCGACGCCAGACCAAAGAACTGTTTCGCGACATATTCAAGATCGGCCGAGAACGCGGCAGTAAGTGGCGCTTCAATCAGTCCAGCATGTTCCTGGATTTCCTGGCCGGCAACCAGAGCTACCAGTGCACGCCTTGGAGTAATCCGACTTACAACATTTTCGGCTGGCAGAAGCCTTGCTATTTACTGGTTGATGAGGGTTATGCAGAGAGCTTCCAGGACCTCATGGAGACGACAAACTGGGACGGCTACGGTACGGGCCGGAATCCCAAATGCGACAATTGCATGGTCCATTGCGGTTATGAAGGAACGGCTGTCGCACACACTGTCGCGCATCCTCTGACGGCGCTGAGTGTGTTTCTATTCGGTCCGCGCTTGGACGGTGAGATGGCGCCGGTGTTACCCATGTTACATGACGGCAAAGCGCCGGGCGTTGCGATTTCCGTCGATGAGATTCGGTATCGTTCATCCGAGCGCCGTTGAGAGTGATAGTCGCTCCTGCTGCGAGCGAACCGCATACGGCTGAAGTGATAGTTCATGCCCGTCTCGGTAGGAGCGGCGGCCTGATGAACCTTTGGCTGTTCGGTTTCGGGTTAGGTGCGCTTCCGTGGATGAACGCCCTCGGCCAGCCCTCCCCGACGATCGCCGCATACGACACACCGATGACATGTGTCGAGGCACTGCATGAGGGCTTGACCAGCTTGTCACTGGAGCAGGGGTCCGTCGGGCTTGCGCAACGTTTCCAACGACTCGAGCCACTGATCGTTGCAACTCACGATCTGCCCTTTATCGCTGAGTTTACGGTTAGGCGCCATTGGGCAAGTTTTTCCGACGGGGAGCGGGAGGCGTTCCTACGAAGCTTTCAGCGCCTCAGCGTGTTGAGCTATGCGAGCCGGTTCGTCGCACTTTCGGCGGGCGCATTCAATATTCAGGAGTCCCGTACACTGGCTTCGGGGCGCGTCCAGGTTATCGCGAGTATTGCGCGTGCGGAGCCTCCGGATATCCCGATCGAATATATCCTGCATCAAGATGACGCTGGGTGGCGAATAATCAACGTCGTTGCCGACGGCGTGAGTGATCTGGCGCTGAAGCGAGCAGAATATCAACGGGTTCTAGGTGAGGGTTCGGTCGCGGATCTGCTCGAAATTCTAGAGCAACAAATCGCCGCGCTGTAGGAGCGGCCGATAAGGCCGCGGCATGTTCTAACGCAGGTAGCGGTAGTACTCGATACCCAGATCCGTGAACTGACGCTGATCGCTCTGGCCAACGTGGTCGATGACGAACTCACTTCGGGGCAGGTAATCGAGACCACGTGGCCGGCGGCCATCGTGTAAATCGGCATACTGCTCTTCCGTCAGATCAATCGTGAATTCCATGGCCTTGGCGAAGCCGATGGCTCGGGTTGCTTCGCGCCAGCCATCGCTGACAATGAATGGAATGACTTCCGCCGCGTCTCCGCTGCCGTAGCCCAGGGTAAGCAGCTCTTCGCCGGCCATGTCGCGGCCCTCTTCCAGCGCTTGTTCAAAGCCGGCAGCAATCCAGGCCGGTAATGCGGCGGTGTAAACGTTACCAAGGTCGAGCATGGTGTCACTGCCGAGGGCCAGCTTGTCCAGGATCTCACGGCTGTAGCGTCGGGAAGCGCGGAAAATCCGGAAGACCGCCATGGTCAGCGGATACACCTCATTATTGAGTCGTTCCGGAGCGGCAAGGTCGGCTATTACGGGCTTGCTGATCATTTCATTCAGCAAGGCCTCGGGTTCAATACCGGCTTCGTAACAATACGACGCGAGTTCCGCATGATCTTCGGAATTGCCACTGCCCAACGCGAACAAGTACGCGACCGCCCAGCCGGTTTCCGGCATGCGTCGATACGGGCGATGCATGAACACCGTTTTCAATGAGCGAATATAGTCGCTGGCACGGAGATCCCGCTTGCGGTACATATCATTCAGCGCATGCAGCGTTTCGTCGATGTAACAGGTGGTCGAATATTTGCCGTTGAAAACCGGGAAATCCTGTACCTGTTGACTGCCACTTCTGTCCTGGCCGCAAAAGCGCACCATGGGTTTGCGGAAGTCCATGATGCGATAGTCAGAGGCAGAGCCGGAACGGAATAGATCAACCTCGGCGAGTGTCGGGTTCTCTTCAATCAGCATAGCAACGGCACCGGCGCCTTGCGTGGGCTCGCCGCTGCTGCCTCGCGCGTACTCGGCGATATCCGCGCAGACAACAATCGCCTGGCTGCCGGCACCGTCCAGCGCCAGGTGCCGGATAGCACTCTTCATGCCGTACACGCCGCCCAGGCAAGCGTGCTTGAACTCAGGAACCTCGCAACTCCGGGCAATGGGCGGCTTGCCGCGTCGCTCGAGTTCGCGGTCGACCATGCCTTTTATGATGATGGCGCCGGCCGAATTATCGGTGCTCGATTCAGTGCCGAGTCCCAGGAACTTTACCCGCGACGGGTCGATGTGGTATTGCTCGATCAGGCGCAGGACGGCCGTTGCCGCCATGGTGTAGATGCTTTGATTGGGGCCGCGCATACGAAAACTGCGTCCGACCACCTCGCGAATCTTCGGCCACTGGTTGTCGGTCCACTCACACCAATCGTCCAGCCACACGCGAAACGGCGGCACGTATATCGCTATTCCACTGATTCCTATGGGTTTTTTTCTCATGATGCTAATAAGACGATTCTTCTTGGGCGGTGTTCGATGTGCTTAGCCTGCCAATTCTAGTGGTCTCGCGGGCATCGCTCAAGCCGCTTACTCCACTGTGATCGTAATTTGTGCGGATTTGATGGCGGGGTCGTGTGGAATATGCAGAAAATTGGCGAAAAGGAGCTGCAAGGTATGCTCGCCAGGCTCCAGTGTGAGTTCGGTTGATGTACTGCCATCACCAAAATGTACGTTGTTGCCGTCATTGGGAACGGGCAGGCGCATGTCCGGCAGCGCTGCATCAATGATGAGATGATGATGCCCCGACTGCGGCGTGTCCTGGCCGGCAGGGACAACCGCCATACCCTCAATGCCGAAGCTCACCATCAGCGGGCTTGAGACGGTGTCGCCGTCGGCCGGAGTAATGAAATATACGCGTGCCGCCGAAGAAGCAGCGGTATCCATGATGGCTTCGACGGCCATTTCGGTTTCTGGTTCCGCCTGTTCCACAGCGGGTTCATCCGCAGGGGGGGCGCAGGCAATGAGTAATGCCAGAGGGAGGGCAGACAACAGACGATGGGAACCGATGTGACGGAACATGGCTTTCTCCTTGAATTCAGATGCAATCATCAATAATAGAGTGGCTAAATCGAAAATGCTGCAAAAAGAGCTGCCGCTGCCAGAATCAGCGACAGGCCGATCGCATAAGCGATGAGCAGAATGAAGAATTTCAGCACCGTTACCCAGCGTCCCTGGCCGTAGACACGCCGCATGGCCTTGAACAGATAGACGCCGATATATATCGACAATGCAAAGACGACGATCTGCGCAATGCCCTCATGCAGTCCAACCAATGCGCTGAGACGTAGCCACAAAATTTGCGTTATCAGCGTCAGAAATATGAAGGCGTGATAATGCATCACAAACAACAGGTGCTCGACGTAATAACGTTTGGACAGCGGATAGAGAATCGTAAGGATCAGGGCCATGAGCGGCAACAGAAGAAAAAGGCCCCCGGGGACGTTCTCCAGCAATTTATCAAGGAAGCCTTTGAGCCCCCGTCCGTCGTCAGCGACCATGCGATCGCACATGATTTGCAGGCGTTCTTTGGTCAGCCGTCGTCCCAGCCAGGCTGGCATTTCGGTCTCGTCATAGTCATCGAAGTGACAGCTTGCCTCTGGGTCATTTACATCCAATGTAACGCTGAAACCGCCGTTTGCATCCGCTTCTGCGTCACCTTCAGGCAATGGTCCGATAACAATTCCTGCATCGGCCAGCTCAGCCAGGATTTCCTCGCCTGATTCGCTCGCTTTTTCGACTTGCTCAGGGCTGACGGGAGCCTCCGCTTCAAACAAGATTCCCAGCGACTCCTGCGGATCGAAAAATGCCACCAGGAAAAACAACAGGCTCAATACGAGATAGGTACGAAACGGCGGCATGAAACGAGCTCGCCGTCCGCGCAGGTAATCGCGCGTGAGTTGACCGGGTCGGACAGCGAGCGGAATCAGTGTTTGCCAAATCCTGGAATCGAGTTCCAGCAAATCACCAAACGCGTCCCGCATGAGTTCCCAGACGCTGATCAGGCGGCTGTGGGCGCGTTGGCCGCAATTGGCGCAACTGGCCAGCGAGCGTCGTACCACAGTTCAGGCACAGTTCCTGCTGGTCTGACTCCTGGGTCCCCGTGTTCGCCGCGTGCAGAATACGGCGACTTGCATCGCATCGATCACCGAATTGTTCGATCGCTGCCTGACGCATGCTTGCTGCCGGACCCGTGAGGTACTGGTCGAGTGCCGCATCATTTTCCAGGTAGTAGTGAGTAACCCGTCGGACACGATCGGGGTCATCGTCGAGCGCAAATGTCTTCGCTCTGATGAATCCCGGTAAAAGGAGCATCTCTTCGATGTGGCGTGCCAGCCAGTGATCGATATCGTCAGCGACTTCCCGGTCAATACTGAGTGTTACTTCGTATATGGGCCCGGATTGCTCTTTCATTCCTCAGCCGTTCAGTTGGTCTTCTTCTTATTACTGCTTGCGGTTTTCTTGCCGGCTTTCTTTGTGATCGCCTTTTTTTGTGGCGGATTCTTTTTTGCCGCAGCTTTGCGCGTGCTTGCGGGCGTTTTCGGCGACGGTGTCGCAGTGATGTTACCACTGCGTCCAATGCTATCCGCGGCAAAGTCATCGACAGCCATCAGATCCAGTACTTTTTCATGGTAATCGCGGAGACTCTTTGCCTCCTTCTTGTCGATGACGGCCGCTTTTTCCGCCTCGTCAATCTGGTATCCAATATAGTCGGACTGAATAAGACCTTCTTTTTTTGCTTGCCGGAGTTTCGCCTCGAGTGGCGCCAATTGCTCGGACAGGACCAGTGCTTCCTGCAGCAACCCGATGGGATTGCCTGGCTCAATCGTCGTATAGGCCTGTGCACAGAGTCGTTCCCGCGCCTCACCGGTATGCGTAATCACGTCAACAACCTTGCGGCCAAGTTCGTCTGACGGGGCCGAATACGTGCGGCCGCGCGGGAAAATAAAACAGCGCAGGAAAAATGCAATCGGCCGGTTGGGGAAATTTCTCAGGAAGCTGTGTAATTGCTCCTGCGCTTGATACATGAGCGTACGTACCGACCATTCAACCAATGGCAGATCACTTGCGCGGCGGCCCTGGTCTTCGAAATGTTTCAGCACAGTGGATGCGAGATACATCGAACTCAAGACGTCACCCAGTCTCGCTGACAGCAATTCCTTTTGCTTCAGTTTGCCGCCGAGCGTCAACATCGCAAAGTCGGATGCAAGCGCAAAAGCGGCGCTGTAGCGGTTGATATTTTGATAGTAACGGCGGGTGGGCGTATTGAGTGGCACGTTGCTGAGTTTGGCGTGCGTCAAGGCCAGGAAAAATGAGCGGGCAAGGTTGCTGACCGCATAGCCGATATGCCCAAACAGGGCGTTGTCAAAATCCACCAGTCCACGTTCTTCATCGGTGTCATTGGCGGCCTGCAGTTCTTTTAGCACGAATGGATGACAGCGTATGGCGCCCTGGCCGAATATAATCAGACTGCGGGTCAGGATGTTGGCTCCCTCTACCGTGATGGCGATCGGCGTGGCCATGAAACCGCGTGCCAGATAATTTTTGGGCCCCATCATGACCCCTTTGCCACCGTGTACATCCATGGAATCGTTGGCGACTTTCCGGCCCATTTCCGTGCAGTGGTACTTCAGTATCGCCGATGGAACTGCGGGTTTTTCTCCTTGCCCGATGGCGCCCGCTGTAACTGAGATGGCCGCATTCATGATGTAGGTGTAGCCGGCAATGCGTGCGAGTGCTTCACCGACCCCATCGAACTTCGCAATCGGCAGACCGAATTGTTTTCGCAATTGAGTGTATGCCCCGGATGCATAGGCGGCCGCCTGGCAGCCACCGGCGGCGCTGGCGGGCAACGTGATTGCGCGTCCGACGGACAGCAATTCCACCAGCATTTTCCAACCTTTCCCCGCCATTTTCTGACCGCCGATAATGTAGTCCAGCGGCACGAACACGTCTTTACCCGACGTCGGTCCATTCTGGAAAGGAATGCTTAATGGATAGTGCCGTCTGCCAATGGTGATTCCAGGCCTGTCCGTCGGAATCAACGCAGCTGTAATTCCGTACTCATCCTGGTCACCGATCAGGTGATCAGGATCATTGAGCTTGAAGGCGAGGCCGAGCACAGTAGCGACTGGCGCGAGCGTAATGTAACGCTTGTTCCAGTTAAGGCAAATACCGATGATCTGCTTGCCCTTCCACTCGCCTTTGCAGACAACGCCGGTATCAATTAACGCGGCAGCATCCGATCCGGCCTGCGGCGACGTAAGCGCGAAACAGGGGATTTCTTCTCCGGTGGCGAGGCGAGGAAGATAGTATTCTTTTTGCTCGTCAGTACCATAGTGCAGTAATAACTCAGCGGGCCCGAGTGAATTCGGGACACCGACCGTCGACGAAGCCGTTGCGCTGCGACTGGCCAGTTTGGTAATAATCATGGCATTGGCATACGCAGAGAATTCGAGACCGCCGTATTGTTTTGGAATGATCATGGCGAAGAATTTGTTTTGCTTGATGTATTGCCAAACTTCTGCCGGCATATCGCCGCGCTCATAACAAATATCCCAGTCATCCAGCATCTTGCAGAGTTCTTCGCAAGGCCCGTCAAAAAATGCCTGCTCTTCCGCCGACAGTTTGGGTGCCGGAAAGGACATCAGCCGGTTCCAGTTCGGCATGCCGGAAAATAACTCCCCATCCCACCATACGCTGCCGGCCTCGAGAGCCTCTTTCTCGGTGTCCGACATTGAAGGCAACATTGTTCGATATATCTTGAGCGCAGGTCGGGTAATTTTTTCGCGGCGAAAGTCGGTCATGTTCGGGATGACCATGATGGCGAAAACCAGCCACAGAAAAAGTAACCACAAGAATGAGGCGTCGCCGTATATTGTGTAGGCAACGACCGCTGCGCCGACCGCGACGGTCGAACGAAGCAGGTCTGTTCTGCTGTAAGCGAGATAAATACCGCCACCGACAAACAGCAGCAACCAAAATGAACCGATTAAAAAACTGGACACGTTTATTTCCCTGGAGACATCTTCGAAATACCTGAGGCAGATCAGGCTTGCGGGCCTGTCTGGCGGCTAGCAAAGAACCCTAACACCACGAAACAGGCGGTACCAGCGACGCCGTGCGGTTAACGGCGTCGTGGTTGAGTGACCCATGGAGCTATAACAGGCTCTCGATGGCCGCCCTTTCCTCACGCAGTTCGGTTTCCGTTGCCTGCATTCTCTCCCGGCTGAAAGCATTGATTTCCAGGCCCTGGACGATTTCATACTTGCCCGCGCTGATACGCACCGGATACGAGTAGATGATGCCGGGCTCGATTCCATAGCTGCCGTCTGCCGGAATGGCCATGCTGACCCAATCATCCTCTGGCGTCCCCATGGCCCAGTCATGCATATGATCAATGGCCGCCGAAGCAGCCGATGCGGCGGATGAAGCTCCGCGCGCCTTGATAATGGCGGCGCCGCGCTGCTGTACGTTCGGAATAAAATCTGTGCTGAACCAATCCTGGTCGACCAGCTCAAGCGCCGACTGGCCTGCCACGGAGGCATGATGAATATCCGGGTACTGCGTGGCGGAGTGATTTCCCCAGACGATCATCCGGCGTATGTCGTCCACATGCTTGCCGGTTTTCTTGGCGAGTTGTGACGTTGCGCGGTTGTGATCGAGGCGCATCATGGCCGTGAAATTGGCCGCATCGATGTCCGGGGCATTCGTGCTTGCGATCAAAGCGTTGGTGTTGGCTGGATTGCCGACCACCAGCACGCGGATGTTGTGGTTCGCATGCTCGTTAATGGCTTTGCCCTGCACCGAAAAAATTTCTGCGTTTGCCTCAAGAAGGTCTTTTCGCTCCATGCCCGGACCGCGTGGCCTCGCGCCAACGAGCAAGGCATATTCGGCGTCCTTGAACGCAACATTGGCATCAATGGTCGCAACAATTCCAGCCAGGGTGGAAAACGCACAGTCCTCCAGTTCCATGGCGACACCTTCCAGAGCGGGTAACGCCGGCGCAATTTCCAGAAGCTTGAGCATAACCGGTTGATCGGCTCCCAGCATTTGTCCGGAAGCAATTCTGAACGCGAGTTGATAACCGATCTGGCCGGCGGCGCCTGTAATGGTGATGCATACGGGGTTCTTCATGGGTTTTTCCTGTCCTGGATGGTTCGTAAGAGTGATCAGTGCCGCTCGGAACGGCCCACGTTAAAGTGGCGCTTCGTGACACCTTTTCTGTAGCGATTTTAACATTGTGGCGGCGTTCCGCCACAGGGTTGTTACTTATTCGGCTAAGGTGAAATCCGGATGGGCGGACAGCAATCTGCTCGATTCCGCATCGGCATCCGCGTGGAAGCCGTGTGTGCGGAGCTGGACGATACATTTCAGCCAGGATTCAGGCGTCTCGATTTGATCGTCGTCGCAGAATGTCGCTCCTTGGGCCTTGATCGTAAATTGACTGACCGCCGAGTCCTCACCGAGAGCCAGGTGCCTGGCCGTTTCTCCAAGCTGGCGCATTCGTGCCAGACTTTCTACGGCTTCTGTGGCAAATTCCTGCGGCGTGTCCCCTGCTGCGAGCGGGCTGCGTTCAAAGACGGCCATTTCACTCATCTCGATCACGATGGCGAGACTAAGCCCCGCCGTCACAATAAATACGGCCGGTCGCCTCCAGGGCAGAAACCATCGCAAGGCGGTGTTTCCCCTTGCTTCCTTGCTTGCGATGCGCAGCACGCTTTGGTCGAGACGCGGCGGTACCCGTGTCTGCGGGCCCGAACGGTATAGCGTGCGCAGCGCTTCATTATCCGCTTCCGGCGCAGGATTATTATTGTCGGTCATGATGAATTCTCGTTGCGGTGTTTATTGGCTGGCGGACCCTGCGAGAGGGCAGCCTTTAGCTTGCTGGTCGCGTAGCGCAATCGGCTCTTGGCTGTTTCCCGATTGACACCCGTAATGCCGGCAATCTTGTCGAGACTCAGGCCCGCCTCCAGAAACAACAAGACAACATTGCGTTGCTCATACGGCAGTTCGGCCAGCGCGCGGTCAAGCCGCTCACGCGCGAACAGTGTTTCGGCCACCTGTTCCGGTTCGGCTGTGGGCGAGGCGCTATCGTCCGGATCGATCGATATCTCGTTGCTGTGTCTCTTGTTGCGGCGAATATGGTCAATAAAGCAGTTGTGCGCGACACGGTACAGGAACGTGGTGAATTTCGCGGTTGGGCGGTAGCGTTGCCTTGCTTTGATAATTTTGCTCCAGACCTCCTGGTACAGGTCTTCGGCGGTGTCGCGGTGCTTGCACAGGCGCAACAGGTAGCGGTATAACGAGTCGTTATGACGCTCATACAAAATACGAAATGCCGCAATGTCGCCATCCCGGTAGCGGAGCATCAGGGCAGAGTCTTCCAGTGAGTCCATCATGCCCACAGAATAAGCGACGCGGCCGACCTGCGAAAGCAGGCGGTGCGTTGCGCACAGCATCTGATCGTGTGTCACAACCACCCGATGTCACCCAATATAATGTATCTCATTGATATTCATTTAAAAAATCGTGGGTCGATGCTCATTGTTAACGGTCTTCGGTTGCCAGGCGGGTTAAATTTGTGGTGCATGCTTGCAATCTCTTAGTTTGGTGTTATAGTCAACTACAACACCAAGTCACCAGACGGATGAAACGATCATGCACAGCAATACGCAAAAACAGACAAACGGATACATGGGCCTCGCCGTACTGGCCCTGTTTGCTGTGGCAATCATTGCCGGCCAGGCTCGTAGTGATGTAAATCCGGCCTATATGTTTGATCCTGATTTGCCGACGGCCCTCGAACTCAGTGTGTTGGTTGAGCGAGACCCGCCGGTTGGCGCCAAAAGTGGATACGCAGCGATCAGACATTTCAGAACGATGCCGAACGTTGTCGATTTTGGCGTGAATATACGGGATCTTTCAGAGTTGGCCTTTTCAACGGGCCTTGCATCGCGATCAGCCCGCCAAGAGACGATTCTTTAGAACTCTGCGCCGGATCAACTCAACAGTGACTCTCCGAATCCAATGCGTCGTGGACAGTGATACGTCAGTCGTGCCAGCGTTCGTGCATACTACGATGCAAGCCGTTTTCGGCCTGTTACGCTGCACGTCGTCCCCAAGTCCGCGCTGGCTTGCAGCGGGTCAAAAAAGCCCGGAATAATGGCGACTGGATATTCAATGGATCCCAAATGGAATGAAGATCTTCCGATTTACCGCCAACTACGCGACCGCGTAGTAGAGATGATACTGGAAGACGTGCTGGCCGATGGAGACGCTCTGCCCTCAGTACGCAATGTAGCGGCAGAGTACCGGCTAAACCCTTTAACCGTCCTGAAAGGTTATCAGGAGCTGGTGGATGAAGACCTCGTTGAAAAAAAGCGTGGCCGGGGCATGTTTGTTACCGCAGGCGCAAAGAAAAAACTGTTAAAGGACGAACGAAAGCGATTCCTTGACAAGGAGTGGCCTAAAGTCGCCGCAACAATCGTACGCCTGAAGCTCGATCCAGCTACGTTACTTCAAGCGATTCAGAATTCGCGCTCAAACGAGCCAGACGATGCAGGGGGGAAGGATGACTAGCCTGGTTAGCGCAAAAAACGTCTCGAAAAAGTTCGGCAGTTTCTATGCTGTCGATAACGTGAGTTTCGATATTGAGCCAGGAACCATTACTGGTCTGATCGGCCCGAACGGAGCGGGTAAGACCACACTGTTGAAAGCAATGCTCGGGCTGACTGACTGCCAGGGAAGTCTCTCGGTGCTTG
>JADFNG010000085.1 GCA_022563505.1 Pseudomonadota bacterium
AAAATATAGGGATTGATAACTGGATGGAAATCGAGTCCCGGTTGCCGTCAGTATCAATGTCAGGAAATTGAATGGAGTTTCTGACCTGATCCGTTATTTCTGATTCCGCAGAGCTGATGTTTGCGACCAGGTCGAGTGTGGGATAGTGGCCGCTGCGTCGAAACGCGATTTCATCTCTCGCAATTTGTTCGTCGAAACGACTCGATACCAGGGCAAGATTCTGTGCCATGGCGATTTCGTTCCAGCTTGCCTCGCTGGCAGGGTTGGGCGGTGTTAACGGAAAGTCGTCATCCGGTGCGGATAGAATGCGTATGTACTCACCGGTTATTTCACGCAGGAATTCGCGGGCTGTTGCCAGCGATCGCTTTGAACCAATTTCGTTGGCTACCGCCTGGTCGTAGGCGGCCTGAGACTCCTGTACGTCCGTGATGGCGATCAAGCCGACTTCGAAGCGCTGCTTCGCCTGCTCAAGCTGGCGCGCGATGGCCGTGCGATCGGCATGAATCGAGGTAAGCTGGTCTTCTGCCGCAAGCACGTTGAAATAGCGCGTAACGACCCTCACAATCAAATCTTGTTGTGCTGCCTCATAATTGACTTGCGCCTTCGCAACCTGTTTTTCTGCCTTTCTCAATCCCACCCACTGATCCCAGCGAAACAGGGTCTGGCGCAGGTCGACCGTCCAGCCCGTCGACGTCGTAGAGGATTCTGAGGTCACCGATGCGATCGTACCGCCCGCACCGCCTTCGGCAGATGAGCCGTCGAAGTTTGACGATGAATACTGAGCGCCAGCGGAAATCTGCGGTAGAAGCAGTGCTCGAGCTTGCGGTGCTGCTTCAAGTGCCGCCTGGCGCCGGGATTCCGCTTCATGGATCAGGGGATCGCTCTGCAGCGCTTGCTGGTACACCTCCAGCAGCGAGGCACCCTGTACCAGTGCCGGGCTGCCAAAAGACAGCAGTAAGAGCGCTATGTTTCTAAAAAGTATGGCTTTTTTCATTTTTTTCGAATCCACCCAAGTGAGTGCTTTATTGGTACCAAGTGTTATAGTTCACTATAACACTAAATCAGTCAAATTTGATTGTCACATTGAGGTCATCGGTATCGACCCGATCGTTCATCCTGGCAATTCTTAATTCTTATTCTCCATATCTTTCTCGGACGTTCACTGATTCAGTTAGTGCGGACAAATACGGATCAAAGAGCGGCTCTTGTCGCGATGGAATGTTGCGGCAAGATGGCTGTTCGCGCCGATAATATCAGGCCGGGCCGCGCAATGCTGAGCCTACCTGATATCCATTAGATGCCGCAAATGCGAATCTGGTTTCAGGTGAAATACGAACTAATCTCAAGGGGGGAACTTCGCATCTCCGGCAGCCTCCAAATTAGAGGGTCGTATTTGTCGATTGGAAATGGAATTATGGTGAATTGCCACGGTCGGCAGCTGCTGCTGATATATGCTTGCTCATGAACACCCGTTCGCTCCGAATCATGACGGGATTGCCGAGTCGGGCAACCACAGTGAGCGTCCAACAAAACAAATGATCGATGCACGGCATTGCCAACTCAATGCTCGAAAAGGGAAAGACGACTCTTGCGTTGCTACAGAAACTGCCCTGACATGATGTCGGTACGAAAGATGCACCGATACGGCCTGACGACGGATGCCATATGTCAGTAAACACACTCATCATTATTTTCGCCGCATTGTTCACGATCGCACTGATCGCGATTGTAATCATGCAGCGGTGGAAGCGGCGCTTCGGGAAACGGCTGCAGGCTTTCCGCGAAGAGGTGATTGCGGCATCCGCGGATGCCTCAGTCGGGCGCCGTTTATCGGTATCTGATCGTGGTGACATAGCGGATCTGGCCAGCACAATAAATCGCCTTTTCGATGCACTCGGTGAACGAGATGAGGAAATCCAGGATCGGGACAGGCTGTTCACTGAATTTGTGCAAACCTTGCCGGAGGTCGTTCTTATTCACGGCGAGCGCATTATTCTGGCGAATGAACGTGCTGCCGGGTTGCTCGGAATGACCCCCGACCAATTGGTGGGTCGTGATGTTGCTGATCTGATCAAGCCGGCCTACCGTGCACTCTTCAGAAAGTCTGTGGCCAACAGGCTGGCAGGCGAGAACGTTCCGCGGCGACTGGAAATCCAGTTGATCAACGGCAACGAGCAGGGCTTGTGGGTCGAGGCACAGAGCTCGATTATTGAGTATCAGGGCACGGCGACTATTCTCACCATTGCCCGTGACGTCAGTTACCGCAAGAGCCTTGAAGCTTCATTGAGTCGCAGCAAGCGACAGGCGCAGTATACCCTTGAGTCGATTTCGGAAGGCGTCATCACAACCGATAATGAAGGTCGAATCGACTACATGAACCGGGCCGCTGAGGTCATGACAGGCGCGGAACGTGATGCATCATCCGGTCGCAAGATTGGCGAGATTTTTACCTTGGTCGATGAAACGGATCGGCACCAGCTCGGGGATCCTGTCGAGCGCTGTCTCGCAATGCGGCGGCGGGTCAATATGGGTCGTCGCGCGATGCTGGTGAGTAATCACAATCAGGAGGAGCATTCCGTTGAGATTACTGCATCACCCATTCGCGGTCCTGGCACCAGCATTTCGGGCACTGTCGTTGTTTTTCATGATGTCAGTGAGATTCGCGGCCTGACGCGGCAGATGAGCTACCAGGCGACGCACGATCCTCTCACCGGGCTTGTCAATCGCCGCGAGTTTGAACGGCGGCTGCAGGAAGCGATGGATTCGGTGCATGCCGAAGAAGCGATCCACATGTTGTTTTACATGGACCTGGATCGCTTCAAGGCAGTGAATGACAGTTGTGGTCACCTGGCAGGCGACAACATGTTGCGCGAAGTCGCATCTCTGATCAAAGAGCAGGTTCGGGACTCGGATTTCGTTGGTCGCCTGGGTGGCGATGAATTTGGCACCTTACTCGTTGGTTGTCCCATCGAGAAGGCGCGACAGATCGCCGCCGATATCTGTAACGCGATCGCCGCCTACCGCTTCGTGTGGCAGGACAAGATTTTCAATATCGGGATTTCGATCGGTCTGGTCGAGTTAAGTCGTACGAGCGGCACGCTGCAGGACATCATCAGTGCTGCTGATTCTGCCTGCTATGTCGCTAAACAGCGCGGCCGTGGCCAGGTGCATGTCTATTCCGCGCGTGACGAGGCCATCGCAAGGGAACGTGGCGATATACAGTGGCTGCGGCAGATGCAGGCTGCGTTACAGGGGAACCGCTTTGAGCTGGCCACCCAGGCGATCATTGCAACCTCTGGCGCCGTCACGACGGGCCCGGCGGTTGAGGTGTTCCTGCGATTGCCGGATGAACGGGGACGCACCGCGAATTCAGCTGAGTTCCTGCGACCGGCTGAGCGCTACCAACTCATGCCGCAAATCGATCGATGGGTCGTTGCGGCAACACTCGCCGCCATTAGTGCGGGTGAAATCAAATTGCCGGGAAACCGTAGCTGTACGATAAATATATCGACACAAACCCTTGGCGATGAGGGCTTTCTTGAATACGTCGTCGAATCGCTTGATCGTAGCGGCGTATCGCCCTCGAGCATTTGTTTCGAAGTCAATGAAGTTGCCGTAGCAACGGACATACCGCGTGTGCAGCGGTTTATCGAGGTCCTGCACGGCATTGGCTGCGAGTTTTCGATTGACGATTTCGGCAGCGGCCTGGGCGCGTTTTCCTGTCTCAAAAAACTGCCTGTGGATTACCTGAAAATCGACGGTGCCTACACGCACAATCTTGTGGATGACGATATCAATCAGGAAATGGTCACAGCAATGATCAAGCTCGCGCGCGCGATGGAATTCCGCGTGATTGCGGAACAGGTGGAACATCAGCAGGATTTCGACTGGCTGCGCGAGGCAGGCGTGGATTTTGTGCAGGGGAATTTCATCGAAAAACCGGCCATGCTGGGTACTCGGCGCTGAATATGCGCGCGGCGAACATCTAACGGGCAAAAAAACGGCCCGACTATGTCGGGCCGTTTGATGTTCTATTGCCGGAGCCGTCAGAGCAACGGCACCATGAGCAAAGCAACGATGTTGATGATCTTGATCAACGGGTTGATTGCCGGGCCAGCCGTATCCTTGTACGGGTCGCCAACCGTATCTCCGATGACCGCAGCTGTGTGGGCATCAGATCCCTTGCCGCCACAGTTGCCGTCCTCAATGTATTTTTTGGCGTTATCCCAGGCGCCACCACCGGTGGTCATCGAGATGGCCAGGAACAGGCCGGTGACAATGGTGCCGAGCAACATGCCACCCAGAGCCTTCGGGCCGAGCAGAAGACCGACAGCCAGTGGCACGAGAATCGGCAGCAGCGACGGGACGATCATTTCCTTGATCGCTGCTTTCGTCAGCAAGTCAACGGCGCGATTGTAATCTGGCTTGCCGGTGCCATCCATGATGCCTTTGATTTCGCGGAACTGCCGGCGCACTTCCTCCACGACCGCGCCTGCCGCTCGTCCAACGGCTTCCATGGCCATCGATGCGAACAGAAACGGCACCAGGCCACCGAGGAACAAACCGATAATGACGAGATGGTCGGACAGGTCGAAATTGACCATGATTCCCGCGGCTTCCAGCGCGTGGGTATAGTCGGCGAACAGGACCAGCGCGGCGAGTGCCGCAGAACCGATCGCATAACCCTTGGTGACCGCCTTGGTCGTGTTGCCTACCGCGTCGAGCTGATCTGTGATTTTGCGAACATCTTCCGGCAGCTTTGACATCTCGGCGATACCGCCGGCATTGTCAGTAATAGGCCCGAAGGCGTCGAGTGCAACGATGACGCCCGTCAGCGACAACATGGCGGTTGCTGCAATTGCAATGTTGTACAAGCCCGCCATCGCATCACCTGCGGGAGCCAATTCAAATGCACCCCAGATGCTGAGACAGACAGCGAGGACCGGCAACGCCGTGGCCTTCATGGAGATACCCAGACCGGCGATGATGTTGGTTGCGGCGCCCGTCAACGATGCCTCGGCAATGGTTCGCACGGGTTTGTAATCGGTGCCGGTGTAATACTCGGTGATCACAACCAATGCAGCGGTCAACGCCAGTCCAATCAGGGCGGCGCCGTAAATTCCGGATGCATTGCCGGAAGCGGCCATCATCATATGGGTGATCGGGTAAAAAGCGATCGCCGCCAATATGCCGGAAACGATCACACCCTTGTAAAGGGCTCCCATGATCTTGCCGCCGTCCGATGTCTTGACGAAAAAGGTACCGATGATCGAGGCAACGATTGATGCGGCGCCAAGTACCAATGGATACAAGACCGCAGAAATTCCCATCGTTGTAACAAGCATGCTGCCGAGCAGCATGGTTGCGATAATGGTGACTGCGTAGGTTTCAAACAGATCCGCTGCCATGCCGGCACAGTCGCCGACGTTATCGCCGACATTGTCGGCGATAACAGCAGGATTGCGTGGATCGTCTTCCGGGATGCCGGCTTCGAGCTTGCCCACCAGGTCGGCGCCGACGTCAGCGCCTTTGGTGAAGATGCCACCGCCAAGACGTGCAAAGATGGAGATCAGTGAGCCACCGAATGCCAGCCCGACCAGTGCATGAACCGCTTCGCCCGAGCTCACTCCCATGCTGGTGAGGATGTAGTAATAGCCAGCCACACCTATCAGGGCCAGGCCGACGACCAGCATGCCGGTGATGGCGCCGCCACGGAATGCGATGCGCAATGCAGGATTCACGCCGAGCCTTGCGGCTTCGGCCGTTCTCACGTTCGCGCGAACCGAGACGTACATGCCGATGTAGCCGACCAGTCCGGAAAGCACCGCGCCGATCAGGAAGCCGATGGCTGTGTGCCAGCCCAGGACGACAAAAAGCGCGGTAAACAGCACAGCACCAACGATGGCGATCGCCGTGTACTGGCGATTCATGTAGGCGTTGGCACCTTCCTGAATCGCCTGCGCAATTTCCTGCATGCGGTCATTGCCCGCAGGCTGTTTCAGAATCCATTTGACTGACACCAACCCGTACAGGATGGCCAGTACACCGGCTCCCATGGCAAGCCACAGAGCTGTTTCGATTTCCATCAGATTATCTCCTGAGCAAATAAATAACCCCGGTGCTTGATGCCCGGGGCAAGATTGAGGTTACGCATAACGGTTGGTCGCGACGATAGGTCGGTTAACCGGAAGCGCCGGAATCCGTTGAGAGTGTTATTTCACCCGACTATTGGTTGGTTTGTTTGCAGCGTTTTGTCGGCGAGCGCTCCCGGACCGTTTGGCCCCACTCGCGGCGGGCGGGATCATACCATAAATTTTGTTCCCAGCCGCTTCCTGACAGGCACACCTTTGAGGGTGACATAATCCGGTAAGCCATTGATATAAGGGGGATAATCTTCTCCCCGTATCAGCGGGGCGAGGTAGCGTCGACACGCCGGTGTGATCGCGAAGCCGTCTTTCGAGATGTATCGCCGCGGCAACATTTTTTCCTTGTTGGCGATCCGGGTCAGCGGTGCGACATCAATGCGCCAGCGATACGGTTGCTCCGAAACGCGTTTGATCACTGGCATGACCCCGCTTTTACCCTCAAGTGCCATCAACACCGCCGCTTTACCCACGGCATACGCCTGTTTGACGTCCGTGGCCGAGGCGATGTGGCGGGCGGAGCGCTGCAAATAATCTGCGACGGCGTAATGATATTTGAAGCCCAGCTTGTCCCGCACCATGCTGGCAACCACCGCTGCAACGCCGCCCAGTTGCGCATGGCCAAATGCATCCCGGGTGCCTGCTTCGGCGAGAAACTGGCCGTTGGCGTATTGCGCGCCTTCACTCACCACGATGACGCAATAGTCATACTTCCTGACACATTCCCCGACGCGTTTCAGAAAGGCGGCTTTCCTGAACGGTATTTCCGGAAACAGAATGATGTGTGGAGCGTCTCTGGGTGCGCTTCCCGCCAGACCGCCGGCCGCGGCAATCCAGCCCGCATGCCGACCCATCACCTCGAGGATAAATACCTTGGTCGAGGTTTTCGACATGGATGCGACATCGAGGGCAGCCTCCAGCGTCGACACGGCGACATACTTGGCGACCGAGCCGAAGCCCGGGCAATTGTCAGTGACGGGCAAATCGTTGTCGACCGTCTTGGGGATGCCGATGCAGGCAACCGGGAACCCCATGCGCTTGCTGATCTGCGACACCTTGTGCGCAGTATCCATTGAATCATTACCGCCGTTGTAGAAAAAATAGCCGATATTGTGGGCGCGGAATACCTCAACCAGCCGTTCGTATTCCGCGCGGTTCTCTGCAAGACTCTTCAACTTGAAACGGGCAGAGCCGAATGCACCACCCGGTGTATGTCGCAAAGCCGCGATTGTGCGGGCCGATTCCCGGTTGGTATCGATCATGTCTTCCGTCAGGGCACCGATAATACCGTTACGTCCGGCATAGACATTGGCGATCCGATTTTTGTGTTTACGCGCCGTCTCTATGACACCACAGGCACTGGCGTTAATGACGGCGGTGACGCCGCCGGACTGGGCGTAAAATGCATTCATTGCGGACATTGAGGAAGACCTGCCTTCTGACTGAATTCGAGTCGAAGCATAGCCGAAAGCTGCGCGCGGTTCATTGCTGGCGTTGTCTCCGCCGGGTTTGACCTGTTCCGGTATTGGCGGTAGGTTTGCGCAGCCGAAGTTGGCAGATTCAATGTTATTGAGACTTTACGCATGCGAATTGTATTACTGGGTGCGCCAGGTTCTGGAAAAGGGACCCAGGCCAGGAAATTGATGGCGGACAGGAATATCCCGCAGATATCGACCGGTGACATGTTGCGCGCCGCTATTGCCGCCGGCACGCGTTTCGGTCAGCAGGGGCAAGAGATCATGGCATCGGGTCAACTGGTCCCGGATGACATCATGCTGGGCATCATCAGTGAGCGCCTGGTCGAGAGCGACGCTGCCGACGGCTTCATTCTGGATGGTTTCCCGCGCACCAAAAAACAGGCGCTGGACCTGGAGGAGCTGCTGGGCAGCATGGAAAAACCGTTGGACGTCGCGATTCATATGGACGTCGACTTGAATATCCTGATGAAGCGACTGACGGGTCGTCGCACCTGTTCTCTGACCGGCAAACTCCTAAACATCTATTTCTCTTCTCAGGAAGAGCTCGACGAATGTGTGCATTCGGGCGGGGAATTGATACAACGGGAAGACGATAACGAAGAGACCATCAGCCATCGTCTGGACGTCTATCGCCAGCAGACGGAGCCTCTGATCGGGTTTTATCGTTCACGTGGCAAGCTCAAGACGGTCCTGGCAGAAGGCAGCGTTGACGACGTTTATCAACGTTTGCTGGACGTACTTTAAGCCACAAAATCAGAACCTGCCTTGTTGGATTACTAGAGCATCTCCAGAAGTCGTCGTCCCACGACGTCGCGTCGCCAACCAGTAAATACGCGCGAATCACGCTCCCCAAGCATGATGGCCGATAGCTCTTTTTTTGGCGCTATGAGTTCGGCGGTGATGCCGAGGTCTGTCGCAATTTTTGCGACTTCCGCCTGCATGGTTTTCAGTCGCATTTTCTGCTGTTCGGTAGGCCGGGCAGGCGGCACGTAGCTGTGATCGCTATCGGTGGCGCTGGCCAGCACAGCCAGCAATTCTGTTGCTGACCGCTGCGCGGTCGCGGCTGGCATGCCAGTGACGCTGGCCAGGGTGGCCTGACTGTCCGGATTGCTGACGGCCAGTTACAGCACTACGGCATCTTTCAGTATCCACTGACGCAGCTATCTGCGGGCTTTGCCGAGGACACTTACTCCCGCAGATCACCACGGCAAAGAATAGCCCTCTGCGTGCCAGAATTCTCTACTTCCATCAAGGTTGAGATCGTCCATTCGCGCAATCAGGCCAAGCGCTGATTTTTCCGGCGACACGCCTGTGCCGCCGGTCATGTCTGGCGCTGCACGAACTTTAGGGCGCAATACGCCAGATTTGAAGGTAGCTCATTCTGACAGGCGCCTGATAACCTCGGCAGACGACTCATCGCAAGGACGCGGTTATGTTGCAGTTGTTGGCCGGCAAGGAAACCGGCGAGGGATCGGTTCGTTTCAAACGTCACCGTCCGGAGCAAACGCTTCTCTATCGACTCATCGAACAATACTATCCCGATTTCGAGACGCAGTGGGCGTCCGAGGGCAGGGTACTGCCGAACTACGTTCGTCGGGAGTTCGATGATTATCCAAAATGCGGCCGTCTGGAACACGGCTTTCTTCGCGTGCAATGCAAGTCTTGTCATGCAGAACATCTGGTCGCCTTCAGTTGGCCGCTCCTGCGCATCCATGCGCCCGCGGCATTAGTGAATCCCTTCACGTCACAAACGCAGAGGTTTTTGTCCCAGCTGCGGCGCACGCCGCATGGTTGAAAGTGCTGCCTTGCTGGTGGATGAGATGAGAAAACACCCGCGCAACGTCATGTGGCGATGGCCGGTTTTTGCTCCTGCAAAACCGGCATACATGCCATCCATGGCACTAACATGGGCTCAGAGACTGAAACGGGTATTCAACATTGACGTGGAAACCTGCCGAGTCTGTGGTGCTGCGGCCAAGGTGTGCCTGCCTTGAAGATCCAGCGGTCATCAGGAAGATACTGAACCATCTGGCGGAGAATTCGCCGCTGGATGCAGAGGTACGGATGCCCAATACTCGCGCACCGCCACAAGCCCGTCTGTTCAGCTAATACTGCTTTATCTATGTTGGCCGGCAATGGGGTCGACACGACTGCAGGGATGCAGGAGGTAGAGCAACGCAGGAGCAGTTGCCGAGGATGTCGGCTGGTCTGAAAACACCCATTGGCGGGAAAACGGGCAATAAGGGTGAGTTTTCAGGACACTGCGCCGTCATTTGGAGAAGATTCCGCGGTGCTCGCACGGTGAAAAACGGACTAAACTGACTGCCCTTAGGTGGTGGACGTGACGCAAAAGGGTGTTTATTCGACTTATACTCGGGTCGGCCTTGTTATTCTGTAAATAGAGAGGTTTGCTATATCTCGGCAGCCAAAGATCATGTTAAATTAGAGTTCGCGCATGGCAAAGATCTGGAAGACCCCTGCGATATTTTGCAAACAGCAGGCAGCGAGCTAAAACATATCAAGATCAAAGATCCCGGCAATGTGGATGCAAATGTAAAATCACTAATCGAAAATGCATTCAAACTTGATGCTGCGGGGTGATGGGATATTCCCAGCGTTATTTTTTGCCCAACATCAGTGGTGAATAGCCCAGCCCATCCGGGAGAGCGCCTGCTGAAAGGCGATTGGTAATCTCCAACGTTTGCAAATCAATAACTGTTACTAGATTGACGTTTGTATTGGCAACGAATGCGTGTTTGCCATCGGGTGGGATGAGAATTCCAATCGGCACAGGACCTTTAGTAAACAGATCTTCCTGACCAGCAGGCGGCTGCCAATCCTTTGCCATCGCAATTCGCGTGATCTCACTTCTCTTGCCTGCATCAAAGACCGCAACATCGCCGCTTCGCGCATTTGATACTAAGACTTGCTTGCCATTAGGCGTGAACTTCAAGCGAATTGGAAACGTTGCGCAATTTAGAGTTTCTACAACCGCTAGCGACTCTGTGCTAACAATACTAATTGTATCTGCACCACGATTTCCCACCCATACTTCCAATCCATCCGGTGAGATATCCAGGCCTTCCGCTCCCTTGCCGGTTTCAATCGTCTTAATGCGTGTCGCTGTTTCCAAGTCAATTACTGTTAACGAACCTGAACCGATGCTCGACACGAATGCGCGTTTGCCATCAGGCGAGATCACCACCATGTGGCTGCCTTGTGCGTTGGTGTCAATCGCTTTTTCAACCGTTCCCAATTCAATATTAACTACAAGCAACTTCTGCTCGACTTCAGCAGTAACTACAACACGCTTACCATCAGGTAAGAATACAATCCCGTGTGGGCGATGGTATTTTTCCAAATCGATGGTTTTTACAATGCTTTGAGATGTAAGATCAATCACGGTAAGTGTGCGGCCGGGTTGCTGCTGGCCGTAGTTACCTACCACAGCAATTTTACCATTGGGCGAAACCGCAACTTCATGCGGTCCGGTGCCTGTATCTATGCGTATGATTTCATTTCCACTAGCCCGATCTATGATAGAAGCAGAAGCACCATCCTTATTGAGAACGATCAGCGTTCCGGTGCTGGCAGCCAGTTGAGTTGTTTCACGCGTTGTTGTTTGGCCTTGTGCTACGCCTACGAAAAGCATCGCAACAGAGAGCGCAAATCTCGGGAATGTGAGATTAATCATGTGTTTCTCCTTCTGAGAGCGTCACGTGTTCCTTTCGAAAAAGTCACGTGTTCCTTTCGAAAAAGAGAGGGTTGCAGCTAGCTAGCATACCGCATTACGCAAACTATCTGTGTAGGTAAAGCGCTAACAATACCCGATGATTGCGTACAGAAGCAAAAAACACGATATGGCCTATATGTGTTAAGCCGAACCAAATCATCTATTCACAGCTTGTTCGATGATTTGGGCTGCTTGCTGAAGTATTGCCAACTCGCTCTTTGAAGTCGATTTCAATAAATCTGCAAGAGTTTCTATCCGCAGCTTGCGGGCTCGCTGCAAAGTTGATTTGCTTTGGAAGTTGCGCGAAGTTGGATCGCTCGCTGATCTTGTCGATCAGCTTTTCTCGCAACGAAGCCATCAACTTCTAATCCTTGAACGATCTTGCTCATTGTTGGTGCGGTAACCTGCTCAGCTTTTGCCAGGTCGCTCAAAGATCTTGGGCCGGCAAATACCAGCACGGATAGAGCGGAAAGTCTTGCGGGACTAATTCCACTTTGTGTATCGACTTTGCGCACCGTTCGCAGCAAGTGTATCGCAGCAGAGTGCAGCCGATCCGCAACGCGATGGAGGTTCGCCTTTCGGTACCCTCCATCTCGGTCAGAATTCGAGCCTTTTTTGGCTCCCTTCGCCTTTCGCGGCGCACGCCGCATGGTTGAAAGTGCTGCCTTGCTGGTGGATGAAGTGTTACCGCACCAACCCATGCGTCAATGGGTGCTCAGCGTACCCTTCCCGCTGCGGTTTCTATTTGCCAGCCGGCCGAAGGTCATGGGCAAGGCGCTGGGCATTGTCTACCGCACCATCGCGACACACCTTACCCACAAAGCAGGTTATAAGAATTCCACGGCCCACACCGGTGCCGTCACCCTGATCCAGCGTTTTGGCAGTGCGCTGTACCCCAAGGGTAGGCTTCGCGCTCCCCACAAGGGATTTTCCCGAGCCAGACGGCGGATGAGTTCCCGGAGTTCGGGGTTAATCTTTTTGCGTCCGGTTCCCGCCCAGCGACTTGAACGCCAGTGCCAGTAGGCTTTCCAGTCCCTGCGATGCCAGCCAATAACAGTATCCGGCTTTACGAGGATCAAACGCCGGCCCCAACCTGAAAACAATTGGCAGGCAAGGATCCAGAAGCGGCGATCCGCATCCCGGAGTGGTGGTCTGGCCTGACGTCGCTTGAGAACAATCAGTTGCTGCCGAAGGCAGAGGTTCTCGGCAACCAATCTTGCTCTGGACTTGAAAATGGCAGTGAAAGCATAGGCAAGGCACCGAATCATCGGAAAGGCCCCTAAGTTGTTCTTTTCGCAAGGTTGTTTAGCACCGAGCTAACGCCAAT
>JADFNG010000011.1 GCA_022563505.1 Pseudomonadota bacterium
GGTTAGTCGCGGGCCGATCGCCGCAAACTGCTCCAGTACTTCATCATCATCGACATCGCCGTAGTATTCACAGGAAACATTGATGATTCCGCCACCGTTGATGACGTAGTCAGGCGCATAGAGAATACCGGCATCAGCAAGCCGCTGTCCGTCAGCATCAATCGCGAGTTGGTTATTCGCACCGCCTGCAACGATTTGCGTACGCAGTCTGGGGATAGAATCTTCGCTGAGAACCGCGCCGAGTGCGCACGGTGCCAGCACATCCGCAGACTGAAACAAAATCTCATCAACACCGGCGACCGTCGCGCCAAATTCATCACAAATACGCTGGGCGCGTGCCTCATCGAGGTCCGCCACGATAATTTTGGCACCCTCTGATGAGAGATATTTGCTGAGATAATAGCCGACATGCCCCGCACCCTGGATGGCAACCGTTAACCCATCGACGCTATCCCGGCCGAGCTTGAAGCGCACTGCTGCCTCAATGCCCTTGAAAATACCCCAACTGGTTTTCGGCGACGGATCACCACCGGCATGCCCTCCTTTCTTTGGCAGTCCGGTCACATGCTTCGTTCGGTGCGCGATGGTCTGCATGATGTCGACCGTCATGCCCACATCTTCCGCCGTCACATAGTCGCCATTCAGCTTGTCGACAAATTCACCGAATTTTTCATACAGTGAATCCGCGCCGCTGAAATCACTATCCTTGATAATAACGGCCTTGCCGCCACCAAACTTCAGTCGTGCCATCGCATTCTTGTAGCTCATACCCTGCGACAGCCGCAGCACGTCGGTCAACGCCGCGTCAGCAGACGCATAGCTCCACAGCCTGCAGCCACCCGCGGCTGGGCCCAGTGCCGTGGAATGAATGGCAATGATCGCCTGCAGGCCGCTGGCTCTGTCGCTGCAGAAAACGACTCGTTCATGGTCATCAAATGCCGGGTTATCGAAGGCCGCCATAGTGGTTCTCAGTTGAGTGGGAGGGTAAGCGCTAGTGCGCTGGACTTGGGCTTGGCGCGCAGATTCTAGCACTGACTTGTATGTGGGTCACCGTTATCGGGGCGTCAAAAAGGGACGCCTACGGCTTTGCAGAGGAAGCGCATGTAGGCTTCGCCGGCGCGGAATGCGGTTTCGACTCTTTGCTGGAATTTTGGATGGGTAGCGGCGCCGAGGTCGAGATTTTTTATCGCTATGAAGTCCTTGCGTTTAATGTCGGTCAACAGCGGATGATCCTTGTCGAAACCTCTTGGTGCGCGACTTAGTGCCTGGCCGCCCAATTTGAAATGCCGCGAGAATGTCTTGTCCTGGCTGGCTCTCAGCCACTCGGCTTCTTTGTCCACGATGCGCTGCCGGATGCGGAATAGTGGCTCAGCATCCGGTCGCCACATGCCCACGCCAAGAAAAACTTGCCCGGTATCGATATGCACATAGTAACCCGGGGAGTGTACGTCTTTGGCTTGCTCATGCCTGAACTGGATGCCGATATTGGTCTTGTAGGGCGTCTTGTTTTTCGAAAACCGGGTATCGCGGTAGACGCGCATCAGTGAACCGCCCATGCGCTTTGGAATCGCCGTAAAGTGCGGTGCGATCTTTTCGAGTGGATCCTGCATGGACTGAATGAATCTTAGCGCAACATCGAGCACATGTTCTTCGTAACGGGATTTGTTTTCCCTGAACCACTCGCGATTGTTGTTGTTTTTGAGTTCATTCAGGAACCCGATCGTATTCGTCGTGAAGCATGCATAGCGACTCCCGGTCATGTCAGCCGTTATTCTGCCCTGCATGGGGGTGCGGAAACATGTCTGACTCGTCCTCACCCTCCCGTTCCACCAAACAGGCAAAGTCTTTTTCAAGTAGCAGGGTCAGCGTGGCACTCACTGATCCCTCATGGCGGAGAGTATTGCCCTCGATGCGAGTAAGCCTGAACCTGATGGAATTATCGCGTATTCTCAATTTCATGAGCGAGCTGACATTGCCTGGAAGGGCGGTCATTTAAGCATGTTTCGCTGCTAAAGCGTCAAGGTAATAGCAATGATTTCCGAACCCCTGTTTTATGCCGCCACCGTGCCGGCAATACTGATTTTTGGTATCTCCAAAGGCGGATTTGGCGGTGGTCTCGGTGTCCTGGCCATACCGTTAATGGCGCTGGTGATGTCACCGATTCAAGCGGCTGCCGTGCTTCTGCCAATACTTTGCCTCATGGATTTGTTCGGCCTCTGGGCGTATCGGGGAAAATGGATTGCAACGGAATTGCGCGTCCTTATACCCGCTTCTTTGCTTGGCATCGCTGTCGGCACGCTGTTATTCGAATACATGAGTCCAGCCATCATTCGCCTGTTACTGGGCACTGTTGCGCTCACATTTACATTGCAATACTGGTTCGAGAATTATTTTCGCCGTGATGCGGAACGAACCGCCTATCCCCTCGCAGTCGGAATTCTTGCTGCCGGCACCGCCGGGTTTACGAGTTTTATCGCGCATGCCGGTGGGCCTCCTCTGAATATGTACATGCTCCGGCGCGGCATGGATCGAAGCCAGTTTGTTGCCACGTCCGTCGTGTTCTTTGCCGTAGTGAACTATGTGAAGCTTGTCCCGTACGCATGGCTGGGGCAGCTGGACAGCAGCAACCTGTACACAGCGCTTGTGCTCTCGCCACTGGCACCGATCGGCATTGGTGCCGGTGTCTGGCTGCACAATCGGGTAAGCGACCGGTTTTTCTTCCGCTTCCTTTACGGTCTGTTGTTTGCCGTCGGCGTCAAACTCGTTTACGACGGCATCACGGGGCTGTGAGCCGCGCGAGAAATGCGGCAATGTCCGGATTTTCGGGATACTGGACTTGCAGGCGTAAACCCTCCTCTCGTGCTGCATCGATACGCCCCGCAGCGTACAGCATCGTGGCCAGCCCCCAGCCAATATCGAAATCACCCGGAAAGACCAGGCTTGCATCCTGCATCGCGCTGATCGCATCGGCGGGACGCCCAAGAGAATTGAGGGCTGCGGCGTACACGTACGTGTAACGTCGATTGCCGGGTTCGAGGATCGCTGCGCGTTGCAGTGCTGCCAATGCGGCCCGGGATTCACCAACACGAACCCGCAAGAGCCCCAGCGAGTGATGCAGCGCGGCAACGTCTGCATCCAGTTCCAGGCCAGCCTGCAGCAATGACCTGGCATCTTCGTCACGAGACAGTTGCCGATACAAATCCGCCAGGTTCACGCGCGCGACTACCGCGCGCGGCTCGATTGTCAGCGCCCGTTGCAATGCAGCCTCTGCCCGTTTCGCGTCACCGCGCGCGAGGTAGATCGAAGCCAGGTTACTGTGCGCTTCCGGTCGTTCGGCGATCGCCTGCTGCGCCTCAATGTATTCTTTTTCTGCCGCATTGAACGCCGCCTGTGCGCTCTGCGGCAAACCACGCCTTGCAGGCGACAGCACGCTGGCTGCTTCGATGCGTACCGCACGAACCGGGTCATCAAGGAGTGCCATTGCCCCCTCCATACGGAGTTCGCCCGCCACACCCTGAAGCGCCCGCAAAGCACCCAGGCGTATCAGCGCATCGGCATTGCCGAGTGCATCGCGAATCGCCCCGGCCGAGGTCGAATCCAGCGGCGGTACTATCAGGGAGACGGCCGTCGCGCGTGCGATACCCGGAAACCTCGTGTTGTGTGCCGCATCCGCCAGCAACTGATTTGCCCCGGCAGCGGCATTACGACCTGCATGAATAGCATTTGCATAGTGAGCCCGACGAGAATCGCCGTACCAGTCGTTTAAGGCCGCGTCAGCCCACTTCGGCCCCTGCTCTGCATGACAATTGCTGCAGGCATTCGGCGATCCTGTCGAGATTGTCAGGTCGGGTCGCGGCAGGCGGAAACTGTGATCGCGCCGAGCATCGATCACCATGTAATCACGCGATGGCATATGGCAATCGACGCAGGCCACCTGCTCTGGCGCATGCTTGTGATGATCGCTGCCTGCAAATCGGCTTGCCAGGTGACAAGTGGTGCAAATCGCGCTCGGTTCCCCTGCGGTGCGCAACTTTGCGGTATGAGGATCATGACAGTCTGTGCAGGTCACGCCGGCCTGATACATTTTGCTCTGCATGAACGAGCCCCAGACATACACCTCATCCTGAATCTGGCCGTCGGGAAAATACAGATACTCATCCAGCAAGGCAGGCATGTGCGTGTCAAGCAGCGGTCGTCCGTAGTGATAATCACCGGTAATAACGGCACGCCTGGAATGACATCGGCCACAGGATTCCGGCTGCTGCGGGGGCCGGGTGCGCAGCTCGCTACGCTGTGCAATGCCGGTCTGCGAATTCATTTGCCACCGCGCTCGACCCGCATCGTCAAGGTCGACGACCAGGCCCGTCGTAAAGGCGAGAGTGCCGGCATTCGCCGCCGCCACATGCTGCGAACCCGGGCCATGGCAGCCTTCGCAGCCTACGTTAATTTCAGACCATGTCGTGTCGAATGTTTGTGTTGCGCCATCATAATTTTTCTGCAAGTCGGTGGAGTGACATTCGGCGCACATATGATTCCAGTTCTGCAAGCGCCCGGTCCAGTGCAATGGATCATCGTGTGTTATGGATTCCTGCGCATAGAGATGGAACCAGCGCTGACCACCCGCCGATTTCTCGCGTCCGTCCCAGGCGAGGGGCAACGTTTGCAGTCGACCACCGCTGAATTCGATCAGGTACTGCTGCAACGGCGTCACACCAAACGTGTAACGAATCTCAAATTCCGCCAATTCACCTGCTTCATTATCCGTCCTGACCCAATAGCGCCCGTCACGAGTGAAGAACAAACTTTCGATGGCGCCAACACGAATGCTCGCGTTGCTGAAATCGCCAATCACCGTGTCCGCTGTCGCATGTTGCATGGCGAGGTCATGGTGCGAACCAGACCAGCTTTCATACTGGGATGCATGACAAACAGCACATTGCATCGAACCCAGGTATTCGAGCACGCCTTGGGGATGAGGGACAGACGCCGCCGGCCTTGTATCTGTTGCAGAGTCACAGGCGGCAATCGTGCTGGCGGCGAGCAGCAGAAAAAACCAGTGCCTGGCCGAACGGTAACGACGAATAATCATGAGAGGGAACTTTCGGGCACCGGCACAGGCGCACACACTACCCTGCGCGATATCCCATGCAAGACTGTCGCGGCGGCATAAATCGATAACATCGATTTATGCATCACTACTCCTGGCGCCACTCCCCGGAATCACTATCGGGAGCGCCAGGTACGCACTTAATTATTATTTTTGGGACTTACGCAATCCGGGTAACTAGTCGGCCATTACGTTTTCGGCCTGCGGACCCTTCTGGCCCTGCGTGACCTCCATCGTTACCTTCTGGCCTTCTTTCAGTGTCTTGAATCCTTCCATACTGATCGCGCTGTGGTGTACGAATACATCGGGTCCGCCTTCACGCTCAATAAAACCAAAACCCTTATCATCGTTGAACCACTTAACGGTTCCATCAACTCTTTCGCCTGACATAACTACCTCTTAAACATATAAAACCAGCCGAAGCCGGCACTCTGGCTTAGCCCGGTTAGATCCGGGTCTACACGCATATTACTCACAAATATCGATTGAATGGCAGTTTTCGGTTTAAATCGAGTCTAAACACGCGCCGGCAGCGCGCCATTAGTGGTCATTTTGGCCCTTAGATTACAGCGATATAACAGCAGCAGATCGAAAATCGGCCGCAAAGTATCGGTCTCGAATTTCGTTCTCTTCAGTCCCGAGGTGCGCGAGAACACTGTATAACCGCATGCCTAGCCACGCGAATCTTGCGGGGAAACTTGCCCGGCTGACGAACAACACCGGCCGTTTTATTCCTGCGATTATTTACCCACCGGGCAAGCGAGCCAACATCGACCGGTTGAGCATCGAGATATTTTCACAACCCATTAAGAGCATGTCTCGCTCCATTTCTGTCCGCAGCAGGCCCATTGCTCTTTCGACGCCCGCAGCACCGGCTCCTGCCAGCGCATACAGATACATTCTTCCACCCGAACACGCGGTCGCGCCCATCGCCAGCGCCTTTAGCACATGAGTGCCGCGCCGTATGCCCCCGTCGACAATGATTTCGATTTGTCCACCAACAGCATCAACAATCGCTTGCAACTGATCGAATGGCGCCCGGGCACCGTCCAGCTGCCTGCCACCATGATTGGAGATCATGATGGCACTCGCACCGGCTTCAACCGAGCGTTTGGCATCATCAACGGACATGATGCCTTTGATCGCAAACGGTCCACCCCACTCTTCAATCATTTTCGCGGCATCATCCCAGTCGATCGAGCGTTTCATCTGTGTATTGATGTAATCAATGACGGACGATTCCACCTTCGACCCTGTGGCGGTGTATCGGGAAACGTTGGGGAGATCAAATTTTTCACGCAGCAGATAGTTGATAGTCCACTCGGGGTGCATGGCGAAACTCAACAGGCTACTCGGCGTCAGCGATGGCGGCGTCGTCATGCCCGTCAGGTAGTCACGCTCCCGATTACCGGCAACAATCGTATCCACTGTCAAGGCAAGTGCATCGAATTTGGCTTCCTTGCAACGTGCCATCAGGTCGTTGGTCAGCGCAGTGTCATTATGTATGTATATTTGAAAGAGCTTGGGCGCGTCGGTGATTGCGCCCAGTTCCTCGATGCTGCGAGTGCCAATGGTCGAAACACCGAACATCGTACCGAATTTCTCTGCGGCAGCCGCCACCGCCGTTTCGCCATCATGATGAAACAGGCGCTGCATCGCGGTCGGGGAAAAAAACAGCGGCATGGCGAGTTCCCGACCCAGGACATGAGTTGTCAGGTCGATTTTGTCCACACCGGCGAGAACATTGGGGATGAGATTGACGGCATTGAATGCTTCGGTATTGCGATGCAATGTGACTTCGTCATCTGCACCGCCGTCGATGTAATGAAAAATCGCCGAGGGAAGGCGCTGTTTTGCCAGCGCGCGGAAATCGGCAGTTTTATAGCAATTCTTGAGACGCACCTGCTTTCTCCGGCGGCACTAACTGATTGAAGTTGAAGCGTATCATGACTCTAATCAAGTATCGTGCTGATAAAGGAGGGCGGAGTACGGCGCAAAAGAAATAACGGCTTTTCGCCAGTTGCAACAAGAAGTTCACGGCTGTCGTGATGGGCAATCTTGCGGGTGGTTATTCGATGCTGAGTTTGCCAAGGAACCTCTGATTTATCCTGGACGAAGTAGATTGGGAGTCAAGATGTTCAGCTTCAAGGCGCGGATCGCCCGTAATGGCTAGCCATTGCGAAGCTTCGCAACGCCGAAGCTGGATATTTTTCAGCCAGGATACGAGTTCACGAATAGATCAGAGGTTCCCTAAGGCTCATCGCGGCTATTCGATCTCAATCCGACCCGCTGTAAGCGACAGATCAAGCCTGCTAACATTGCCGACCAATTTTCAACGAACAACAACGGGCCCTGTCAATGAGTGATGCCGTTTCCGCACAGAACCGTGCCGTTGCAAAATGGCTGCTCCTTTGCTGCAGCCTCGTTTTCATCATGGTTGTCCTTGGCGGAGTCACCCGGCTCACTGGCTCCGGCCTGTCGATGGTCGACTGGCAGCCCGTTAGCCGACTGCTGCCGCCCATCAGTGCCGAGGAGTGGCAAAAAACCTTTGAGATGTACCAGCAAACGCCTGAGTTCCAGCAAAAGAACTCGCACATGGATGTGAATGATTTCAAGGGTATCTTCTGGCTCGAATACGTGCACCGCCTGCTTGGCCGCCTGATCGGCATGGTGTTCTTTTTCCCCTTCGTCTATTTCCTCTGGCGAGGCTTTATAGGCAAAGACGAATGGCCCAAATATTCACTCATGTTTTTTCTGGGTGGCATGCAGGGCGTGCTTGGCTGGTACATGGTCAAGAGTGGGCTCGTCAATGTTCCCGAGGTCAGTCAGTATCGATTGACGGCCCATCTGATCGCCGCTTTTGCCATCTTCGGTTTTATGTTCTGGGTCGCCCTGTCGCGACTCTACCCGCCCCGGGGTGGCAGCCGGCATCCATGGTTTGGCAAGACCCTTTGCCTGACGGCACTCATAACCATTACGATTGTTGCGGGCGGCTTCGTCGCGGGCCTCAAGGCCGGCAAGATATACAATACCTTTCCGATGATGGGGGATTACTGGCTGCCACCGGGAATGCTTGCGCTCGACCCGGCATGGCGCAATCTTTTCGATAACATGACGACCGTGCAATTCGACCATCGTATTCTGGCCATTACAACTTTCGCGCTGATCGTCGTTTATTGGGCGAAGATTCGAAACATGGCATTGCCGGCCAGGGTCGGGAAAGCCGTTAATGCTCTATTGCACACTGCAACACTGCAGATCGTTCTGGGTATTTCCACGCTGTTACTGGTTGTACCGGTTTTTCTTGCCGCCGCTCACCAAGCGGTTGCCATGCTGCTTTTCGCCATTGCTTTGTATCTTTGCCACGGCTTACATAACGTCATCAACCGCGACTGAACTACGGTTTATACGCATTTGCGCGCCGCCGCGCTTCGGCGAGGATAACGCAACATGCACAAGCGCCTCATACCCACCGATATCGAATTCGGATCCATCAGCTTCGACGCTGAACTGGTCAGCCGTTACAGTGGACGGGGCCCGCGATACACGTCATATCCAACGGCCGTGCAGTTTACCGACGAGTTCACTGCAGCGGACTATCGCGCAGCGGTCCTTGCCAGCAATGAGAACGGGCGCCCTTTATCTCTCTATGTGCATATCCCTTTCTGCGCCACGCTTTGCTACTACTGTGGCTGTAACAAGATTGTGACGCGAAATGCGGCCCGGGTGACGGACTATCTCGACTACCTGTATGCCGAGGTCACCCTGCAGGCAGAATTGTTCGACAATGACCGCGTGGTCGAGCAGCTGCACTTCGGCGGTGGCACACCAACCTATCTGGACGATGAACAGATGTGTCATTTGATGACCCACCTGAGCCAGGCCTTCACGCTTGAGACAGGACCGTCGCGTGAATTCTCGATCGAGGTCGATCCTCGCTCTGTTCACAGTGGCTCCATGCAGCTTCTGGCGAAACTTGGATTCAACCGATTAAGTCTTGGCATACAGGATTTCAATCCGCTGGTGCAGCGCGCCGTCAATCGAATCCAGTCAACCGGGGAGGTGCAAAAGCTGGTCGATGACGCGCGTAAATACGCGTACCGTTCCATATCGTTTGACCTGATCTACGGACTGCCGCATCAGAGCGTCGCAAGTTTTGACACCACACTCGACCAGGCCATAGCCATGCGCCCGGACCGGCTTGCGATTTACAACTACGCGCATTTGCCGGAACGTTTCAAGGGTCAGCGCATGATTCACGCCAAGGATTTACCCAGCGCGGAAACGAAGCTCGAGATATTGCGACACACCATTGAAAAGCTGATCGACGCCGGCTATGTGTATATCGGCATGGACCATTTTGCGTTGCCCGAAGACGATCTCGTCCTCGCCAAACAGGACGGTACGCTGCAACGAAACTTTCAAGGCTATTCAACGCACGGTGGCTCAGACCTGGTGGCGCTGGGCGTCAGTGCAATTGGGAATATTGGCAATACCTACGCGCAAAATTCCGTGAGCACGATTGAGTACGAAGCGCTGCTGTCAAACCGGCAGTTACCGATAAAGAAAGGCCTTCGCGTGGATGAGGATGATCAGATACGGGCTGCTGCCATTCAGGACATTATGTGCCACGACGGAATTGATTTTGCCGTATTCGGACAACGCCACTCCATCAATTTCAGTGAATATTTTGCCCCGGAACTCGACCGACTCACCGATCTTGCACAGGACAATCTGATCGTCTTCACTGACGAAGCCATTACCGTGACGGCGAAAGGACGCCTCCTGTTGCGCAGCATTGCAATGATATTTGACCGCTACCTGGCCAGCGCAGAGGCGCACAAGCGATTCTCGCGAGCCATTTAATCGCCACGCCGGCTGCATACCGAGTTCGTGTTGTTCTCATTCCGCTCGCGTCTTTCGCAGGTGATAATCAAACGGTTCGCCACCGACGAAGCGATTGTTGATCCAGAGTATCAGCATCCCCTCAACATAGCGGGCATGACGAAGTGGACCCAGGTCGATCGTCTCGAATCCCATCGCTGACGCCAAGCTTGCGACGGTCGCCTTCGCTGACTCGTTGTCGCCAACCAATGGAATAGTGAGCGGCCCACCGGCCAGTTCGGGATCGATCATCGTTCGCCAGTCCAGGGTATTGAATGCTTTGACAACGAAGGCACCCGGCGCCGCCGCCTGAATTATCTCTGCATTCGACGTGGCAACGCGGTGAATGAAAAAACCGTTGTCATCCCGGCCAAGCGGATTGGTTGGATCGATGATGATCTTGCCCGACAAATCACCGAGACCTCTGGTGACCGCTTCAACGACCATTCCCGGCACCGCAATCACGACAATAGTGGCGAGATCAGCTGCCTCGGCGGGTGTTGTTGCACTGGCGCCATGTCCGGTTTTCGCCACGAGGTCGATGACTTTCTGTTGTGACGGGTCGCGTGAACCGTAAACGATACGATGGCCAAGCGCAGCAAACTCAGGCCCAAGCGCACGCGCGACATCACCCGTGCCTATGACCGCAATCGTCTCGGCATTGGCCAGCGAAGACCCTGTGAGTCCGACGGTTATCAGGAAAATTGCGAGGAGCGACGCCCGCTTGCGGGAGAATCCGGTCAAAGGGTTCATGGCGTTGTGCCTGTTGAAATCCACAATGCACAACGATAGCATTTTGACCTGCAGGATTCCCTTTTTACCGGGAAATCAGGTCGCGATCACCGCAGGGAAATCCGACGTACGCATTAGCAATCTTACCGGTCGGTGGCAACCGACCGTACTGTCGAATGTGATTTTTGACGATAACGCTGGCGCATCGTGAAAATACCTACGCCACACAGGCAACACACGAGACCAAGACCGATGTACCAGATCGTCGATGCAAATGCGAAACCCAAATAAAGCCCGACAAATATAAAAATGAGTCCAGCGAAAAACCAGAACTGGGGTATTTTTTCGTATATTGATTCGGGTAGCCACATAGTGTTGATCGCAAAAAGTCGTTTGACGAAGCAAACGGAGAATGCACGTTATTGCATCGAAATGCCGGGGCTTTGCTCACAAAACCTGCTCCTCACCAGCAGTATCTGAAGAAATTGCGACCTGCTTCACAAATTTTTCAGGGTGAATCGACAGAGATCAGCTTGATCCGGGCGGGCAACTGGAAAACGCCCGGCGGCAAGCATCGCTGAGGGAAATCTGTTTTCCTTTATTGGCGGTGACGGGTTATTGTTCGGCAACGGCTTGCGCAGCCGACTCCCGGACAGTCATGAATCGGCTGGCGCATGAATGAAAACAGGGGGAAAACCATGATCCGATATCTCAAGATTTGTCTTGTCTTATTCGTTGCGCTGTTTTGCCTGATGTATGCCGGCCAAAACCTGGTGAATCTACACGCTGCTTTCGACTTCGTCGCCGATATTGTATCAATGGGCAACCAGGTTGTTTATCCAAGATCGTTGGGGCCCGCCATCCATAGCCCGGCACTGGTCTGGATATTGCTGTGCATCATAATCACCCTGGAAATCGCTGCCGGACTGCTGGCCGTCAAAGGCGCTTTGGACCTCTGGAAAGTGCGCAACGCAGATGCGGCAGCATTCAATAACGCCAAGACATTTGCGATATTGGGTGCCGGCATGGCCGTGGTTATCTGGTTCGGATTGTTTTCCACCCTTGGTGGAGCGTACTTCCAGATGTGGCAAACAGAACTGGGGTCCGTTGCGCTCCAGGGAGCGTTTCAGTACGCGGTACTCAACGGCATCGTTCTCATCTTCGTCAATATGACCGATACCTGAGGTTCAGAGACAGCGACGGCCAAAGGATCGCAGTAATCCTTCCTCATCTTCGGCCTTGATGAAGAATTGGGTGAGGTATGCGACCTTCGCCTCGATATCCTCCGGTAAGAGTCCGGGGGTCCCCCACAACACCGCCAATATATTGTCCCTTTGTGCGCTGACCGTTCTGAGCGCGTTGCGCAGTAATTCCGGAGACAGGCAAAGACCGCGATACAGCCTCTGCGTTACTTTTCGAATCCGCAGCGAAGGATGCGGGTAGGCATATCGGGCATTGACGAGACCTGCAAGATCGAAGTCATAGGGCACGTAATGCGTACTGGATCCGATTTTGAAAAGATCACCATTGTGGCAACAGATTTCCTCATCATCACCGGTCACGAGTGACCAGTCGGTATTACCAATAAGGTACTGGAAGACAAATACGACGGCGGCCTGATTTTCATCCAGCGAACGTCGCAGCAGGCCATCTACTCGCACTGGCTTGCCACCTGTTCTGGCTGCCAGCTGACTCTCTGACTCGATCAGGAAACCGTACCGTTGCAACAACTTGCCTTTACCAGGCTCGTCGGTGTCGGTATATGCAACGCGCAGCAAGCGAACTCGGTAACTCATGTCTGAGATCAGGTTGAAGATTTTATAGGCCGCGAACTCCTCTAACGTATTTTTCTCGGCTTCATCAGACTTTTTGCAATGCGTTACCAGTTTTAGTTTGCCCTGACCCGAGAAAATCGTATCTTGGGTATCGGCGTTTGCGAAATTGATTCGCAGTGGCGGAAAATCGCACACTCTCAATCGACTTTTCCCGCGCACTCTCAGGTTGACAGACAGTTGCGCGTCATTCGCCGTGAGAACAAAAGGCAATTCCGTACGTCTTTTTTTATTGGCTATCAATTCGTCCAGCGGACCAGCCAATTCCACCTCGAGAACGGTGTCTCCTTCAAACAGTGGCTCGACCGCTGCCTGAACCACGGTCGCTGGAAGACCAAACAATAGCAGCAGTAGAATGATGATCCTTTCCGGACCTGCGCAAGACACGCTTATTCAACAATCGCCTGGTAGACGCCGCTCACGAATTTATCCCGGACATTGCCTCGATCCGCCGGAAAGCGCTGGGTCATGATGATGCCAATCAGTTCCTCTTCGGGATCCACGAAAAACTGGGTATTGAAGAACCCGCCCCAGAAATAGGTCCCGACAGAACCCGGATGGCCAGCAAGGCCCGGATCCTCCAGAACGGCAAACCCGAATCCGAACTTGATGCCCGGCCCGACGTTCAGGTCGCCAATATTGTTCCTCATCATCATTGCGACCGTCGTTGGACTCAGCAGGCGTACTCCGTCGAGTTCACCGCCGTTAAGAAACATCTGTAGAAGCCTGGCATAGTCCGAGATTGTCGAAACAAGGCCGGCACCGCCCGAATAATAGCTGCGCGGTCCGTTGTAGGGATAGGTAGCGGAATAGACGAGGTAGCGATCCACGACGGTCTCATTTCCCAATTCACGCATCCCCCCGTCTTCGGTCGATGTGTAAACCGCGGCCAGTCTGCCAACCTTGTCGTCATCCAGAAAGAAATGCGTATCCACCATCGCGAGTGGGTCGAAAATCCGGCTAGCAAAATACTCCTTGAGCGTCATTCCGGAAACTACTTCCACCAGGTGGCCGAGCACGTCAATGGACAATCCATACGCAAACTGTTTGCCGGGCTCAAACAAGAGCGGTAGCTCACCCAGCCTGCCGCTCAAATCGGCGATGCGCCCCTCTGTTTCCGAAAAACCGTCGGAAACGCCAGCCTCGGCATAGAGGCGGGCAATCGTCTCTCGTTGGTAACCATTGCTGATAAACCGGTAGCTAATGCCGGAAGTGTGTGTCAGCAACTGCCGGATGGTGATCTCGCTCTCGGCCGCCGCAGTCTCCGCCTCACCTGAACCTGATGTCAAAATACGGAGGTCTTTGAATTCCGGGATATAGGCCGATACCGGATCACTGAGTAAGAAGTACCCTTCCTCATAAAGCATCATGACCGCCAGACTCGTGACCGGCTTGGTCATGGAGGCAATACGAAAAATGGTATCGGTCTCCATGGCCTCATCGTCGTCGATGTCCGCCATCCCGAAGGGTTTCAGGAAAGCGATCGAACCGTGACGCGCAATCAGCGCAACCGCGCCGGCGATTTCATTTTTTTCAATGGCGTCGGTGACGAGGTTTTCGACCCGTTGCAAGCGGGCAGCCGAAAAGCCCAGCGCTTGAGGATCGCCTTCCGGTAAGCCTTGCGCAATGGAAATACTTGCCAGAAAAATCAGACAAACAGACAAGACCGGCTGCCGCGTCCTTTTTAGGTACGAGCGGTATCTATTGCTACAAACAAGGCCACTGGACATTGCTGACTCCTCCCAAATCCTCCGCCCACTATATCTTGGATTGCAAGGAACAATACGTGTCAGGAAAAACAAGCAATATTTCAATAAACGTCGGAGTTGCTGCCTGCAGCGGTGAGGCACGCTGCGCTACCGGACTGCACCATCCAGAATCCACTGACGAATTTCATCAATCACCGCCGGATCGAGTGCCGGTCGGGCCGTTTTCGCTATACGCTTTCCAGCGCCTTATCCAGCGCTTCAATCAGGTCTTCTACATCTTCCAGGCCGACCGACAGTCGCACCAGTCCGTCAATGATGCCAACACGAATTCGCTCAGCTTCTTCAACCGCTGCATGCGTCATCGTGACCGGATGCGTGACCAGCGATTCAACAGAGCCAAGGTTTTCTGCCAGCGTCCACAATTCAATCGAGTCCATGAGCTGCTTGCCCGCTTGCAGGCCACCTTTTACTTCGAACCACATCATGGCGCCAAAGCCGCTCGCCTGCTTCTTGGCAAGTTCGTGTTGAGAAAACGATTCCAGTCCCGGATATGCAACCTGTTTGACTTTTGGATGCGACTCAAGAAATTTTGCGATTGCCATTGCATTGGCCGACTGTTGCTCCATGCGAATAGACAATGTCTTGCAACCTTGCAAAGTCAGCCACGCGACCATGGGTGACATGATCGAACCCGTACTGTTCTGGATAAATCGAATCTGTTCGTCCAGTTCGGCGGTCTTCGAGATCACGGCTCCGCCAACGGTCGCGTTATGTCCATCAAAATACTTGGTCGTGCTATGCAGCGACAAATCCGCACCGAGGTCGAGCGCTTTTTGGAAATACGGCGTCAGGAATGTATTGTCGACAACGTGTATCGCACCCGCCTCTTTGGAAATTTCCGAAATTGCTGCGATGTCCGACAACTTCATGGTCGGATTAGCCGGCGTTTCCGTCAAAAACAGCTTTGTATTCTTTTGAACCCTGGCTTGAACGTCGTCCGGATTGGACGTATCCGCAAATGAAAACTCAATACCGAAACGGTTAAGAACTTTGGTGCAAAGACGATATGTGCCGCCATAAGCAACGTCAGAAATGATTGCGTGATCGCCGGCACTGAGGAAAGCAAGCATCGTGCAGGTTACTGCAGACATGCCGGTACCAAAACAGATCGTATCCGCACCGCCCTCGAGCACCGTCAGTTTATTTTCCAGCGCCCGCACCGTCGGGTTTCCCGAACGCGAATAGCTGTACCCTTTAGACAGATATTCGTCGACCGATTCCTGGACGAAAGTGGTCGATTGGAAGATCGGCGTCAGAATGGCGCCGGTCGTCGGATCCGGACTCACTCCGGCATGAATCTGCTTGCTGCGAAACCGCATCGCAATCTCCTGAATAATTGGCCTGCCCACATTCGGGCCAGATATGATACACAAACTGTGTCAGGACAGGAATGTACCGTTCCGGTGATCGGGTCACGTGTCAGTTCAGGCTCTGCAAGGATTTTCCGGCGATGGGCGGCGGAATTAAGGCTAGCAGCGTTCCTCTCGCCCGCTGCGTTTCAGGCTGCTGATTCCACTGTTGTAGCGATAGGTATAGACGGCAACGCCATCAGTGAACAGGCAGTGCACTTTGATCTCATGGCGCACGGGATGCCTCTGACCGATCAACTCTATTTTCTGTCCTACGCTGATGGTCGTCTCATCGAAGCCGAAGCGGCGATTTCGCGCCGGCGGTGCCATCAACAAATTCCAGTCTTGCCCTTGTGCATCGGTTGCAATCAATCGGTCATGCGGATTGCCGAGCTTGAGTTCTTTTACGGTCAGGACGATTTCGATGTCTTCCTTGTAGGATCCCCAACCATGGTGGGCAAGTGCATTCGACATCAGCACGAAAGATACCAACAACGTGCTGGCGGTGAGTAACAGGGTTGAGAGGTTTTTGGTTGTCATCACAAAAGCGTTTCCGAATAAGAACTCACACGGATATGGAAGGATGGGATTCCGCTGTCCGGCGGAAATTCATTGTTTGGCACCGCGGATGCGCCCTCACTGTGAACGGTCCACCCTGATCGTCACGCTCAGCGGTTTTTCACTGAGCCCGTAGTAACTGAGTATGAATTCGTTGCTGATGTAAGCCGGGCCACGAGGCGAACCTTCATGTAACTGCCTCAGGATACCAATGTTGCCCAGTGACAGAATCTGTCCAGGCTCAAGGCGCTTGCCGGATTTCCGTAGCTGGTCACGGATCCATCGGACGACCGCAAGTGGCTCGTACCATCCGGCCATCGTACCCGCATCGATTTCATTGCCGTGCTCGTCATGCACAGCAAAGGTGAATGAGTTGATCTTTTCGATCCATTCCTCCGTCGGTTCCAACAGGAGTGGCTCACCCACAAAAGACATGCGGCTGCCCATATTGGCAACGATCGTACCGTTAATGCTGCGGGTGCCCTCTTCGTAGTACGGGTCGGGGATTTCGGCGAACGGAATGATGGCATCGAGTCCGGCCAGTGTTTCCAGATCGGTCTGCGCATCATTGATCCGATCACTGCCCACCCGAAACGCGAAATCCGCCTCCAGAAATCCCCGCCGGGTCTGGTCGAGCCTCACTGCTGTGCCACTGCGGAAAATCATACCTCCCAGTATGGCACCACGAATCCCACCGGGTGGAAACGTCGGAAATCCCGGGCCGGGATCGTGCCCACCGGTTTTCCAGCCAACAACAGGCCCGAGCGCGGGTTCCATGTACTCGACCAGGCGATCCTGCCAGGCGTAGGCCTCTGCCAGCGTCATCTCATGCGCAAATCCCGGCATCGGTTCATGCGCCATGAAAGCGTCCGCAATCTGTCGAATTTCTGCATAAATGGCGTCGTCGTCGAGATTCGAATCTGCATTCACAGCCTCCAATTCCCCGCCACAAGCCAACAGCAAGGCGGCTGTCGCCAGCACCGGCAACCCATGCCGGTGATTGTTCGAATATCCCATGGCTCGCTACTCCCAAATTAACGCTTGTCCGGGAAGGCTGTATGCGGTATCAGATAGTGCAACAGCAAACACCCGAGTGATGGTGCCCATTGTATAATTTGCAGATCAATAGTTGTACGAGGTATTGCAATGGCCCTGCGCTTGACTCTCATCGCCGCAGCCACCGGACTACCAGCCACCATCACCGATTGGTTTTTCAAACGATTACTGGGATGGCAGCGATCGGATCATCGAAACGCAACCCATCGAAGCCAACGTCCGCGACTTTCGATTGATGTATGAGCAGAAAAAACTTGCTATGTATTTTGAACGCACACAACGTCGACAATTTGACCGACCGGATTTCAGGGATAAGCAAAGCATGATCTTCAGCATAATTCGACAAGTTGCGACGGCCAGCATTGCCCTGTGCCTGCTGATTTCTGTCAACGCGGACGCTCACCACTCGGCGGCAGCCTATGATGTAGAAAAAAATATTGCGGTCACCGGTGTCATCAAGTCATTTCGCTGGAAGAATCCGCACACATTAGTCAGCCTGGCGGTCACCGATGAAGACGGCACAGTCGTGATCTGGAAATTCGAAGGCAATGGTGCCAGCAACCTGGTACGAAACGGCTGGAAGCGATCAATGCTCAAGGTTGGCGATCACGTCACTGTTCATGCGAACCCCTTGAAAAATGGCAAACCCGGCGGCCGACTGCAAGGTGCGACACTGACCGACGGCAGCCTGGTCGGACAAAAATAATGGCACGGAGTATCGCGATGAGTACCCGCATCCTCCTGTTGCTACTGATCACCGGTGTGCTGCTAACCCATCCCTGCGAGGCGTCGGCAGCAGAGGACAGGACCGGACCACCAGTAAACGAGAACGGCCAACGACTCAACGCACTCGCACCGGCAAACCTCGCTTTGCCACGCCCTGCGGCACCGTTCGACCTGACCGGCACCTGGACCACGAATTTTCGCTGGCCGGAAAACGAGGCAACGGGTGGCTACGAGTTCTTCCCATTGCCGAAACTGAAACCGCAAGCAGCGGCTCTCTATGCCGAAAAGCAAAAAGCCTTTGCCGCGGGAAAAACATTTCGTGACGATGCGGGCCTGTGCTTTCCACCGGGAATGCCAAGAATGATGACCCGTGTCTGGCCGCTGATGATCATGCAATACCCCACGATCCTCGTCATGATCAGCGGCTTTGACAACGGCTTGCGCATGATCTTCCTTGATGGTCGCGAGCACACAGAATATGACTACCTCATTCCCAGCTACCAGGGTGATTCGATCGGGCACTGGGAAGATGACACGCTTGTGATCACGACAACCGGCCTCGAACCCGAACGCCACTGGATGCAACAAGGCATCCCGATGAGCGAGGAATTATTGATCGAAGAACGCATCACCGTGTCCGCGGATGGCCAAACCATGAAACTGCAGATGACGTTCACCGACCCGGTCAACTGGGAAGGCGAATGGAAAACCACAAAATACTTTCGCTTCTCCGACACCGCAGAAATCACCGAAGTCAATTGCCTGCCCGCCATCACCAACGAAGGCATTCAGGGCCTGTAGTTGACTGTAGAATAGATTCCACCACTCGCCTATAATTTGGGCTGCCACGATCAAGGATTCGCGTGGTGAGATCGGTCTCCGAGACCGATCTCACCACACGAATCCGTAGCACCACTATCCTCAACACGCCCTATCGATTACAGGTAATTCAAGTATGACCACAGCAAGATTTTCTTCAGCCTTACTCGCATGCACATTACTGCTGTCGGGTTGCGGCCCATCAAGCGAACAACAGTCAGCCGCGGTTTCATCCGGCGTTGCAACAACAGAAATCACAAGAACCGCTGCGGTTGCCATACCCGACGAGTACGGCGCACAGATCAGCGAGGATATCCTGCGTGCCGGTGGCAACGCCGTGGATGCAGCAGTAGCGACCGGGTTTTCGCTGGCCGTAACTTTTTTCGATGCCGGTAACATAGGCGGCGGTGGTTTCATGCTGATCCACATGGATGGTGAGACCACGTTTCTCGACTACCGCGAGACGGCGCCGCTGGCGGCACATAAGGATATGTATCTCGACGAAAATGGCGATGTGATCGATAACGCGAGCTTGATTGGTGGTCAGGCGGCGGGTGTTCCCGGCACGGTTGCAGGTCTTTGGGAGGCGCACAGGCGCTTCGGCAAACTGCCCTGGAAAGACGTGGTGATGCCGGCCGTAAGACTGGCCGAGAATGGATTTCTGCCCGCCGACATTCTCATTAAGGACGTTCATGATGTCTATGACTGGTTCGGAGAAAGCACGAATTTCAACGAACATTTTGCGGCAATGCAAAACGGCGAGTTATTCAAACAACCAGAGCTTGCGAAGACATTGCGACGCATCGCAGACCTTGGTGTGGATGATTTCTACCGGGGTGAAACCGCGCGACTGATTGTGGCTCAAATGGGCAGAAGTAATGGTTTGATCACTGCGCAAGACCTCGATAATTACAGGGCCATCTGGCGCGAACCCTTGCGTGCCGATTGGCGCGATTACGAAATTGTTTCCGCACCGCCACCCAGTTCGGGCGGGTTTGCCGTGATCCAGCTTTTGAAGATGAAGGATTACTTGCGGCACGATTTCGAGGGGTTGGCGCACAACTCCCCGCAGTACATTCATCTGGTGGCGGAGATGGAGAAACGGGTTTTCGCCGACCGGGCTGAATATCTGGGTGACCCGGCGTTCGTCGATATCAAGCTCGACAAGCTGATCAGCGAAGAATACATCGCCCGACGTGCGGCAGAGGTGAACCTGGAACAGATATCCGAACTCGACGGCGTGGAACCCGGGCTGGAATCACCGGATACGACGCACTATTCCATTGTCGATCAATGGGGAAATGCTGTTTCGAACACTTATACGATCAACTGGTATTTCGGTAGTGGTGTTGTTGTGGAGGGAGCTGGATTTCTGCTGAACAATGAAATGGATGACTTTAGTGTCAAGCCCGGGGTGCCGAACGTCTTTGGTGTCGTTGGTAACACGGCCAATGAGATTCAACCCGGCAAACGGATGTTGTCATCGATGTCACCAACCATGTTGTTGCAGGACAACGAAGTCGAAATGGTGCTGGGAACGCCGGGTGGATCGACAATATTTACGTCCGTATTCCAGACGATTACCAATATCCTGGATTTCGACATGACCCCGCTGGAAGCTGTCGGTGCAACTCGCTTTCATCACCAACTACTGCCACCGGACCTGGTCACATACAGTGTTACGCGGCCACTGCCGCAGGAGACGATTCGGGCTCTGGGAGACCGGGGCTATCGCCTTGAGCCGCACGGTTTCGAGTTCGGCGACGTGCAGGTGATTTTGCGTAACAAGAACAGCTGGGTTCCCGCTTCGGATCCTCGAGACCGCGGCGACGCGAGACTCATATCGATCGCGGAAAAACCGGACTGATACCAACGCCTGCCAACTATCCGAATTCCTCTTCCGGATCGACGGTGGCGAGGTCGGTAACGACACTCTATGCTTTCTATGCGGGCTCGACATGCACAGAAATGTCGACAACTTCGAACTGAGCTTCAAGAAGATGTTCAACCGCGTCCGCGATGGCATGCGATGCGACGGTTGAGAGCGTGGGGGATACCGTCACAATAACGTCCACAGCGCGGTCAGGACCGACCCAGCGAGAGCGAACGCGCGGCACTTCGATCACTCCGTGCACTGCGCTGATCGCGGCGATCAATTTTTCCGGCTCAATGGCCATCTCATCGACCAACACAGGCACGACGCTGCGAAACAGTCCGAACGCGAGATAAAGAATCACGGCAGCGACACCGAGCGCGCAGGCAGTATCGAGCCAGGGATAACCGCGTACTGAGAGCTGCCAGCCAATAATGACGACAATGGTGGTCAGTACGTCCGCAAAGGTATGGCTCGCATCAGCCAGTAAAATCGCTGATTTAAGGCGCTTGGCCCAGTAGCGTTGCCAGGTCGCGATGGCGATATTGATCATCAAGACCACGATCATCAGGTACAAACCCCATGAGCTCATGCGCGGCTGCACGTTGTCCCGCGTTAATGCACGAATCGCGATTTCAATTGCGATGGTCGCAAGCAACGTCGCTAATACGAACACCGCCAGCATTTCGAATTTCTGGTGGCCGTAGGGATGTTCCCTGTCCGCTGGCTGGTTGGAAGCACGAATCACTATCCACGCAATGACGTTGTTGACAATATCCGTCAGGGAGTGAACCGCATCGGCAATCACCGCCATGGATCCGGTTGAGAATCCGACAATGGATTTCAGCCCCAGAACGAATACGTTGGCGGACCCTTCAAGGACCAGCAGGCGCAGGATCAGGGCTTCGCGGTTTTTGTCGTCCCTCAAGAAAATTCTCCGACGCAATAACTGGCGCCCAGCAAGCCGGGCTGCGGATAAATAACAAGTTGTGTCGGTATTTTCTCCAACAAAGCTCTTTGACGTCCCTTGTTTTCGAAACCCCGTCGAAAATCGCTTGCCGCCAGCATCTCGGGATATCGTTGCACAATGCCGCCGGCAATATAGATACCATCTGCCGCTCCAAATGCCAGCGCCAGGTCACCGGCCACCTGCCCCAGCGCCTCGAAAAATATTTGCACGGCATCGACCGCACAGGAGTCGCTATGGTCTGCCGCACGCGCAAACAAGTCAGCGCTTGATAGCTCGGTCCTTGCATCGCCACGCGCCCGGCTCAATGCCCGATAAATATTTTCCACCCCCGGCCCGGACAGCAGTCGTTCGGTGGAAACCCGACCAAACTGCCTGGCCAAATCGGCGTAAATCTGCAATTGCACCGGGGTCTCAGGCGCAAACCCGACATGTCCTGCTTCGCCCGCAATTGGGAACAACGAATTGTCGCGCTGGCACAGGCCGACTGCGCCAAGACCGGTGCCCGGACCAACAACCGCAATCGTGAATTCCTGCCGATCCAGATCGCATCGAAGCGGAGACCCAATGGACACGAAATCTGCTGCACCGAGCAACGGGATTGCATAAGCGATCGCTTCGAAATCGTTGAGCAGTCTGATCGCCTCCGTATTGAACGCCTCACGGAGTTCCGCGATGTCGACATGCCATTGGTTGTTCGTTACGCGGACACCATCGCTCGCAACAGGGCCGGCGACGGCGAGGCAAATCGCCGTGGGCTGTTCAATGCCGATGCCCTCGAGATAGGCCCTGATGGCCAGGGTCGCCGTTGCAAAATTGTCGCAACGCAGTGCCTTTTGGCGCGAAAACCCGGCGCCGCTGCCATCGGCAACGGCGAAGCGCGCATTCGTGCCGCCAATATCACCTATCAAGAGGCATGTGCCTGTCATTCGTCAGCCGTCACTTGGAATCATGATTAGAAAGAGAACCATGCAGATGGGTTGATCACCCTAATGCAGCGCCAATCTTAAAGGTATTTCGCAAGAGATGCGCGTGTTGTGAGCGCATTATTCTCAGCCTCGTCACAACAATCTTTACTTACTTCTGCGGCTGGGTATAGAGTTCCGGTTTTCGCAACCGGAATCGCGGAGTAACCGAAATTGGCCATCAGCGTCTTTGAACTTTTCACGATTGGTATTGGTCCATCCAGTTCGCATACCGTAGGTCCGATGCGTGCTGCACGTCGATTTTCGATTCGACTTCAGGAACATGACTTGCTCGGCGATGTCTCTCGTGTCGCCATCCATTTGTACGGCTCGCTTGGGGCGACCGGTCGCGGACATGGCACCGACAAAGCCGTCATCCTTGGCCTGGAGGGTGCAGAACCCGAGACGGTGGACGTCGAGGGCATTGATGCGAGAATGGCGGCGATTCAGGAGCAGGGCTCGCTGTCGATACTCGGCAACCACCCTGTTCCATTCGATTTCCGTAACGATCTCGTTTTTGAGAAACGTGAGTCCCTGCCCGGCCACCCGAATGGCATGCGATTTATTGCCTTAGCGGCCGACGGCAGCGAACTGCTGTCACGAATTTATTATTCGGTCGGTGGCGGCTTTGTCGTCAATGAAAACAAAACCGATGGTCCGGTGATTGTCGAATCATCGCGACAATTGCCCTTCCCTTTTGACAGCGGCGAAGAATTGCTTGCACTTTGCAAGCAAAATGACATCCCCATCAGCGAGTTGATGCTCCAAAACGAGCTTGCGTGGCGGGATGAAGACGAGATTCGTCGGGACTTGATGAGAATCTGGGAGGCGATGCAGGCCTGCGTGAAAAAGGGCTGCAAGACCACGGGCTTGATGCCGGGCTTGAAAGTCAAACGTCGCGCCGCACTGCTTTACCAGCAACTGACCAGCCAGGCGGAAGCCGCTTTGAGGGATCCTTTGACGATCATGGACTGGGTCAACCTCTACGCACTGGCTGTCAACGAAGAGAACGCGGCAGGCGGGCGCGTCGTAACGGCACCCACCAATGGGGCCGCGGGGATCATTCCGGCAGTACTGCACTATTACGACCGATTCTGCGCAGGGGCGTCTGCTGACGGCATCGTGCGTTTCTTGCTGACGGCCGGCGCCGTCGGCATGCTGTTCAAGCGCAATGCTTCGATCAGCGGTGCGGAAGTCGGTTGTCAGGGTGAAGTGGGCTCGGCCTGCTCAATGGCGGCAGCCGGATTGACCGAGGTGCTCGGTGGCAGCCCGCCGCAAGTTGAAAACGCGGCAGAGATCGCGATGGAACACAATCTTGGACTCACCTGCGATCCAATCGGCGGCCTGGTACAAATACCTTGCATCGAGAGAAATGCAATGGCCTCCGTGAAGGCCATCAATGCATCACGTCTCGCACTCCGTGGCGACGGCACGCATTTTGTATCGCTGGACAAGGTCATCCAGACCATGCGCGAAACCGGTCGTGACATGCATGACAAGTACAAAGAGACATCGCGCGGCGGGCTGGCCACGAATGTGATTGAAGTGCCGGTGAACTTTATTGAGTGCTAGTCAGCATTGCGGTCGCGCGTCAGGACACGCTCCAACAATTTTTCTATTGGCACCGTTGCAGGAGCGTGACCTGACGCGCGACCACGGCAAACTTGATCTAACTTGGTTCGAATCGCTCACGTCGTGCGGCAGCTGCTTAGCTATCAGGCACGGCGGTTGCGGATTGTGCAGCAAGCATGGCCCGCATGCCGGACAGGTCATAGCCCGCTCCTGAAGTAGCCGCCAGCACGGCATCAACATCCAGCGTTTTGGCTTCAACTAACGCCCACAAAGAGATTGATCGTGAACCCGTACGACAGAATGCGAGTATCGGCCCCATCGCGCTCGAACAGGTGCTCGCAAAGTCTTCAATATTCTGTGCACTGATTTTTCCGGGCACGACCGGGATGTGGATATACGCCAGCCCCAGCGCTTCAGCCGCTGCCTCGATATCCGCTGAAGTTGGCTGACCCTGTACCTCATTATCCGGCCGGTTGTTAACAATGGTCTTGATACCCTGCGCTGCAGCGATGCCAAGATCCGCAACCTCCAGTTGCCCAGCAACCGAGAAATGCGGGCTTACTTTCTTGATCTGCATGATTATCTGGTCTCCGACTCAGGCAGCGAGCCCAAGTGCATCCGGTAATGAACGGGCGAGAATGTAAATGCCCATGACGATAAGAAATATGCCGAAGCCTTTCTTTAGTTTATCCTGCTGCACACGATGTGCAATCCTCGCGCCGGCAATACTGCCGACGATTCCCAGTCCTGTCACCACCATCAAGGTGTTCCAGTCGAGCTGCAGGTTCTGTGCCTCCAGCACAGCAATATATTTGTAGAATCCGCTGTACGATTTCATGGCAATGATCAACAGGCTTGTCGCAACCGCACTGCGCATCGACAGACCAGCCAGCAGTACGAGGGCCGGAACAATCAGGAATCCGCCACCAACACCAACCAGGCCGGTAAGAATCCCGACGATCAGGCCATCGATTGCGATCTTCCACACCGGGCGGGGCGCATGGCCAGGCAGATCCAGATTCACCGGACGCAACATCATGTATGACGCCAGCAGCATCACTATGGCAAACATCGTCAACTGCACGATACCCGGAACATACGCCGCAATCATCGCGCCTGAATACGTACCGGCCATACCCGGCAAACCGAACACCAAGACAATGCGCCAGTCGATCAGGTTTGCTTTGAGGAATTGCAGGCTGCCCGCCAGAGCAATGGTCCCAACAATAAACAGCGAACCGGCGATCGCGACTTTTTCGTCCTGGCCGATCAAGTAAACCAATACCGGTACGGTCAGGATCGAACCACCGGAACCCAGCAAGCCCAGGCTAAGCCCGATCGCAATTGCACCGGGCCACGCGAGTATTGGTACTGGCATTACACGACCTCGATTGCCTGGATCACAAAAAACTCGGGAACTGATATTTATTCTGTCGAGCGTTACGGGAACCTGTTCAGCGGAATCTTCAGATAGCTTACGTTGTTGCCTTCCGGTGGTGGAAAGTGACCGGCGCGAATATTGACCTGGATAGACGGCAAAATAAGTTTTGGCATACCAAGCGTCGCATCGCGCTCCGTTCGAAAAGCGACAAACTCTTCCCGACTGATACCCACATGAATATTAATATTCCCTTCACGTTCTTCGGCAACCGTCGTTTCCCAGGCGAATTTATCCCGTCCGGGCGCCTTGTAGTCATGGCACATGAACAGGCGTGTACTCTCTGGTAACGCGAAAAGTTTTTGCACGGAGTCATACAACATCGCCGCATCACCGCCGGGGAAATCACAGCGCGCTGTCCCGTAGTCCGGCATGAAGAGCGTGTCGCCGACGAAGCAGGCATCGCCGAATACATAACTATTGCACACGGGCGTATGCCCTGGCGTGTGTATTACGTATCCCTCGATACCGCCGAGCATGATGGTGGCACCGTCAGCCAGTAATTCATCGAAATGGCTGCCGTCATCTGGCACATCCTGCAGATTGAAAACGTCGTTAAATACCGTTTGTATGCTGCCTATGCCAACACCGATGCCAATCTTTCCGCCCAACTTTTCCTTGAGGTATTGCGCCGCAGTCAGGTGATCTGCGTGGACGTGAGTTTCGAGAATCCATTCGACCGTTAAGTCACCCGATTCTACAAAAGCCACCACGCCGTCGGCCGATTCGGTCGACGATCGGCCCGACGCCGCATCGTAATCCAGCACCGGATCGATCACCGCACACTTCTTGCTGCCGGGATCCACGACAACATAGGTCACCGTAAAAGTCGCGTGATCGAAAAATGCTTTTATGTCTGGATTCATCGTTACCCCCCTGCGCTGGTCTGATCATCGAGCGTCGGCAGAATCGGCAATCGCCGCCAGTCGAGCTCGCCTCGGATTTGTATATTAGAAAATACTAATATAATTCTGTTCCGCAAACAACCGATACGATAAGATTGCCGTCAGTGGCTGCCGCCATCATCTGCCAACCGCCGGATCCATCATGCTTCGAACGTTACCGCCCTTGCTGATACTTGCACAAATTTTCGCGACCCCAGTGCGTGCCGATCAATTCATTGCTGACCAATACCCGAACTCAGTGCTTTACGCGAAGCCAATCGAGGTCATACCTGGCGTCTGGTCTGCCATTGGCGCCACCGCGCCGCCTGACTACGACAATGCCGGCCACAACAACAATCTCTCCTTCATCGTCACAGGTGATGGCGTCATCGTCTTCAACAGCGGCGCCAGTTACCTGCTGGCAAAAGCGTTGCATGATGAAATCAGGAACATTACGGACCAGCCAGTGGCGCTTGTCGTCAACGAAAATGGCCAGGGGCATGCGATGCTGGGAAATGGATACTGGGTCGGACAAGGAGTGCCTGTCCTCGCGCACGAAGCCGCGGCTGAGGCATTTGAAGACGATGGCTACGGCTCGCTTGCGCGTCTGAAAGACTATGCAAAAGAGCAGTCTCTGGGGAGCACTGTTCAGGCACCTACCGAGGTGATGACTGACACCCGCGTAATTGAGATGGGTGATTTTCGAATTGAGGTACGTTGGCTGGGAATTGCACATTCTCCGGGAGACCTTGTCATCTGGTTGCCGGAACAACGCCTGGTGATTGCCGGCGACATGGCATTCCACGAGCGCCTGCTGCCCGTATTCGAAGATACGCAGACCCTTGAATGGCTACAAAGCTGGCAGCGGTTTGAAGATCTGGAAGCGCTGTATGTCATACCCGGGCATGGCCATCCAACCAACATGGCGCAAGTCAGACGTTACACGCGGGACTACCTGCTATTTGTTCGCGGCAAGGTGCAGGAACTTCTCGACGAAGGCGAAGACCTGCAGGCAGCCTACGAGATTGACCAGTCTGCCTATGCTCATTTACACACGTTCGATGAACTGGCGAAAAAGAATGCAGGCCGTATTTTCGAACAAATGGAATTTGAATAATACGCTGTCTTGCACGGCATGGACCGTCAAGCCAGATCCTCGCAGGCCGGCCTCTACGGCCGTCGCTGTCTCCTCGAAAGCCAGCGTTGAGTGATGCTGGTCTCAGTCTCTTTAGCATAGAATTTTCTAACATAACCTACGCTGCAATGGCATTGCTTGCTGCGTCGCAGCACGAAATTTAGCTTTACGTTATATATGAGAATGCTAATATAAGATGCACAGCATTTATCAGGGGAATTTCAGATGCAAAACGAACCGATTCTATCCTGGAAAGTCGCAGGATTGCTTTTGGGGCTGGTGCTTATCACCGCAACAGCACTCGTCAAACCCGTCGGCGTTTCAACCCAATACGTCGTGGCCAATGCCGTCGTTCTACACAGCGCCGCGCCCAATCTGGCGGAATCCAATGAGTATCTCGCCAAATACGGAGAAAAGAATGACTGGGGCGTCGGCTACGGCTGGATGTTTGTCGTCGGCATGTTCCTTGGCGGCTGGCTGTCCGCATTCATTACGAAACGTGTGCGCCAGCGCGAAACCCCGGCGCTGCCGCCCATGTGGAAAGCTCAATTTGGTGCTTCTTCCCCGCGACGCATGATGCACGCCTTCATCGGCGGTGCGTTATTGCTGTTCGGCTCGCGCCTCGCCGGCGGCTGCACCAGCGGCCACATGATGAGTGGCATCTCACAACTCACCATCGGCTCTTTCGTCTTCGGCATTTCTATTTTCGTGTCGGGCATCATCACTGCCCGCATGCTTTACAAAAAGAGGACCGCAGCATGAATCTCCTCATACTCGGACTCATTCTCGGCATGGCATTCGGCGCCATCCTGCAACTCGGCGGCGCATCCAGCTACCACAAGATCGTCGGCACCCTGCTGCTGAAAGACATGGCCGTCATCAAACTCATTCTCATGGGAATTGCTATCGCCACCGTCGGTATCTATGCGCTCGACCTCGTCGACATGGCTAACATGAGCATCAAACCGACCTACGTCGTCGGTATCGCCGTCGCCGGATTGATCTTCGGTGTTGGTTTCGCGGTCGCAGGTTACTGTCCCGGCACTTGTATTGTTGCCGCCGCGGAAGGAAAGACCGATGCGGTAGTTACCATTGCAGGCGGATTGGCCGGCACATTGATTTATTCGCTGGTATACCCGGCGATGAAAGGACTGATTGGCATTACCAATTACGGCGAGGTCACCATTCCGAGTGCGTTGGGTGTTACGGGCTTGTGGGTCGCGATCCCGTTCAGTGCGGTATTGTTACTGCTGGTATTCAAGGTGTTGAAAGACCGGTACGAGTGATCCCCCACCACCGTCGGAGCGGCTTCATTGGCTTCGGATCCGCTGCCGAAGAAACTGACGGCTGGCATTTCAGCGGGCAACCAATCGCGAGTCAGCCGGTTGGCCAGCGCCAACCTGTCCGCTGTCGCCAGGGGTGGTAACGCATACGTCAGCCTGGCCAGATTGCTAGCGCCGACTTCTTCGCCATGGAGACTTTAGCCGCCGCTGTTTTTCAGTATTTTTGGAAGACCGATGACCACGAGGGGAAGGGCGTAAACCGCGAAAAATCCCCACGCAATTGTTCCATAGCCTTGCGCAATCAGTGTCGTGATGCCGACCAGTGACAAGAGTGAACTGACGGTAACCGCGGACACGGCAATGATCGCATGCGTTGATCTGCTCAGTGTCGTGCCATGCCGCTCAGTCAAATAGGCGTCCAGGCGATCATTGATCCCCTGCAACATGCCGGCACCGGTTTCTATGAACGTGCCGAACAGCATGACGGAATAAATTATCAGCAGCACGCCGGTGCCAAGCTTGATCATCGACCAGTAGATCGGAATCGACTCTTGCAATATGTCGGGATAATACGCCTGGAAAGTGATGTGAAATATAAGCCCGGGTACAAGCGCGATGACGGCTGCGATAACACCCGATACCAGCGCCTCACGCCGGGTTTCAAATCCTCGCACGATGTACAACAGCACCGGTATTGCGGCGATGTTGTAGGCGCCGTATTTGAAGCCGCTTTTGGCCCAGCCGGATACGATTTCGCCCTCCCCGATAACTCGCAAGATGACGTCACCTGACTGCGAGAACACGACAACGAAATAGGTGACGAAAACAACGTAGAGAAACAACGACCAGAAAGTGAGTACCTTCGCAATGAGTTCTCGGCCGAAGAAAGTCAGAATTCCGACCAGAACCAGCATCCCGGCAAGACCCAAAAAATACGGGATGTGCAGATGATCGCGCAGAATATTGCCGGCGGCAGATGCCAGTACAGCCAATACCAGCACAAAGAAGAGAATCATGATGACTTCGTAGGCAATCCAGCCGCGGCCCAGAAGCAGTTTGAAAAAATTGCGGTAATCGTAAACGTGATTCATGCGTGAGAATTCGAACGTCAGGCTTATCACCAACGCGATAAGCAAAAAAGCCACGCCCATTCCCATGGCGCCACCCAGAAATCCAAAATTCGTAAAATACTCGACGGTTTCCCGACCCGTGCCATAACCACCACCGACCATTACGGATTGTACGACGGCACCGGGAACAATATAAACTCGAAACCAACGGGAGGAAAACGGGTTCCTCATTGGGTCATTACTCTAAAACTCCTCTTCCACTTTGATGTTCAACCCCAGAATGAAGAGTCAAAAACCTGAACCTGTGCATCCCGGTATTCAAGACCGCCCAGGTGATCGTTCTTCAGCAGCAACGGACCATCGATATCGACGAAATCGCAAAGCTGTGCAATAACGAATGATGGCGCCATGCTGATTGACGTGCCAACCATGTTGCCCACCATGAGTTGACAGCCTTTTTCTTTCGCCGCATACACAAGTCGCAACGCTTCGGTCAATCCCCCGGTCTTGTCCAGTTTGATATTGATCATGTCGTAACGGCTGCTGGCGAGATCGAGCTCGCTCGTATCCAGGCAGGACTCATCGGCGGCCAGGATAATGGGAGAATCGAACCCTTCAAGCTGCGCGTCATCACCTCGCGGCAGAGGTTGCTCCAGCATGCTGATATCCAGCGTCACGAAGTGCGGCAGCACTTCCTGCAATCGGTCAAAACTCCAGGCCTGGTTCGCATCCACCACCAGTTTGGCGTCCGGGCGCGCAGCCCGGATCGCTTGCAGACGCTCCACCGGCCGATCATCGCTTAATTTGATTTTCAATACGGGGTATCGGCCGGCCGCCTTCGCGTTGGCAGCCATTTCTTCCGGCGTGTCCTCAAGTCCGATCGTAAAGACGGTTGTCACCGGTTTCGGTTCAATGCCAGTAAGCTCCCAGATACTCTTGCCCGACTGCTTCGCCTCCAGATCCCACAACGCACAGTCGATGGCGTTGCGCGCACCACCGCTGGGCAGTAATTGCAACAGATCCTCGCGGGAGATGCCTTGTCGCACGCTATCGGCGACCTCATGAATTTGAGCCATCATCGACTCGACGGTCTCGCCCGTGTAGAAAACACCCTGTCCCTCGCCACGGCCGTAAAATCCATCTGCCTCAACCTGAATGACAACGCTGCGCGATGAGCGCCATTCCTGTCCGCTAATACGGAACGGTTGCTTTAGATCCCATTCCTCAATATGTGCACAAAATTTCAATGTCTGTCCTCTCAGAATGTGTCTCTAATGTTTTCGGCAATAACCTGTGATCCATCAACCATCGGGTCGCTGCAAGGCAGTTCCATCTCCCGCGACAGATCAGCGAGATATTGAGCGCGCTCGTCCACCGGCAGCTTCGAGGTGTTGATGCTCAGACCCGCAATACGGACATCGGGATTCGTTAGTAGCGCCATGCGTAAATTCGCCTCCATGCACTCACTCAACGACGGTATTGAATAATCAGGCCAGCCCAGTATTTGAGTCAGCGTGGCTTCGTGGCAAATAACCAGTGCATCCGCTTGCGATCCGTGCATCAGACCGAGGCTGACAGCCGCATAACCGGGATTAAACAACGAGCCCTGTCCCTCGATAACGTCCCAGTGATCGTTGTCATTATCCGGCGAGAGCATTTCCGCCGCACCGGAGATGAAATCCACAACTACCGCATCGACGGCAATCCCGGTCCCGGCGATCATGATGCCCGTCTGCCCCGTCGCTCGAAACGTCGCTTTGACCCCCAGTCCCGACAACGTCCGTGTCAAAGCCAGGGCTGAATATTTCTTGCCAACCGCGCAGTCGGTACCGACCATTAACACCCGCTTGCCGGACCGTTTTTTGCCAGTGCCAACAGGAATACCAGCGGGTGGCACGCGAATATCTATCAGTCGGGAGCCCGACCGCTTTGCCGCCACGGCGAACTCAGGAATATCGACGAGTCTGGAATGCAGCCCCGACACGATATCGATGCCTGCCTCGATCGCCTCCATGACAACCGGAAACCAGTGCACGGGTAATTGCCCGCCAATGGGCGTGATGCCGATAATGAAACTCCTGACACCTTTTTCAACCGCTTGTGCCAACGACAATTCAGGAACCCCGATATCGATAGTGCCGCCAGGAAGCCGCATCTGACCCGCCACCCGGTCAGGACACCAGTCCACGATTCCCCGACCCGTCTTGCTGTAAGACTCGTCGTCGATGTCACCGTTGAATATCAGGTACGGTGCTTCGAGCTTTACGGTTTTTTGCAGGGTCAATTTAGCCCGGTCTCCGATCGATCTGTCGAACGGCAACTCTATCAGAATCAATTGCTGGCAGGGATAATCACAGTAGCGAACCCATCTTGACCATCAGGCAATTATGTCGACCCGCCGAAGCATGACTCTGATACGCTGCGACACTTGAAAGCGCTGACATGAAATGGCCCAACTAACCTACCCACAATATGAACGGCAATGCGGCTGGAATGCCCTGCTGCCGCCGCGCGATGATGTGCGCTCGCTAACGACGGATGTCGAGTGCGACGTGGTAATCATCGGTGCCGGCTATACCGGCATTGCGGCAGCCCGCCGCTGGGCTGAGGTCGCGCCCGACGATGAGATTGTCATTATTGACTCGAGTCAACTTGGCGAAGGCAGCTCCGGCCGAAACTCTGGATTTCTGCTCGACGTCGTATTCGCAAGCGATGCGGATTCGGCACAGCTGCCACGGTTGATGGAGTGCAATCAACTGATCGGCATGGCAATGAAAGACCTCTGTGATTCCGTGCACGACGCCGCTATCGACTGTGATCTTGAACGAACCGGAACATATCGGGCGGCCGCAGGCAATGCCGGCTTACAAGCACTGCGACGATATCGTGAATTTTTGCAACTGGCAGATTTGCCTTACGAGGAATTGGATCGGCAGGCACTCCAGGAAAAACTGGGAACGGCTTTCTATAAGGAGGGCATTTACTCGCCGCACTGTTCCATGGTGCAGCCAGCGGCATTAATTCGCGGGCTCGCAGCTGCATTGCCAACGTCGATTGCCCTTTTCGAGGATTCCCCCGCGCTCAGTCTTGATAGGACGATCGATGGCTGGAAGATTCGAACGCCCAACGGGTCGTTGACGAGCCGCAAAGCCATTCTCGCAAACAATGCCTTCAGCAAGAACCTGGGTATCGGCGGATCGCGACTGACAGTGATCTATACCTACGCGGGCATTACTGAAGTGCTCTCGGACAAGTTGCTCGAATCGCTCGGCTCAGAAAACCAATGGGGCATCTTGCCCACTCATCGACTCGGCAGCACATTCAGGCGAACGCACGATGGGCGTCTGTTGGTTCGATCCCACTATGGATACGAGCGAGAAAGCGACAATGCCAAAATTGGCGAGATACTCCTGCAACGCCTGCGAGCAAGATTTCCACAACTCAAACAAATCGAGCTGCAAAGCGTCTGGTCCGGTGCAACCGGACTGACCTTTAACGGTGCGCCACTATGGGGTGAGGCGAAACCCGGGCTGTGGATATCGTCCGGTTGCAACGGCGGTGGTGTCATCAAAGGGACGTTATTCGGTTCATTGCTGGCCGAACGAGCAAACGGACGTGACACTCCGGACGTCAATGCATTGTTTGGTGCCGCTAGCTGGATGCCTCCGGAGCCGCTGCGAAAGATTGGCTTTAAGATTGTTTCCGGTATCGAGAAATATCAGGGGCGCGCGGAAATATGATGGCGAGCGGCCTTTTGTAACAGGTTATGACAGCGTGACACGGTCAGGGTTTCACCAGCGTAAAACCCTCTGCCACACTTTCGATGATCTTCGCCACACCCGACCGTACGGGTCGGGCATACGGACTGACGTCCGGCCGCTGCCCGGTTTTTCGCTCCATGCTATCCAGTGTATTGTCACAGATATAAAATCGCACACCGTTGTCGATCATGCTTGCAATGCGTGCATCGTATTTACCGTCTTTGAACAGGAGTCGTACACCCGGGCCGAAGGTAACGATCTCAATATCGATAAAATCGGGACCGCCGTAATGCTCTATCAGATTATTGGCGACGTCGAGAACGGACGATTCATGCTCCTGGTCACTTAGCTGGAGAACGACATGGACATCGGCGAAAGGTTTCTCATCCGCTCCTTCTTGCGCCCGGCTCAGGCTCATCGCTGCAAAGGCAAACGCCGCGATCAGCCACAAAGTCAGTCCGGAACGGAGGTTTATTTTCCTTACTCCAGCAAATTCGAATAGTCGGCAATGCCCGCATTGCCGGAAATATTACGCAATTTCGGTGTATTCAGTTTATTCACCGTAATTATCTTCTTGTCTTTTAGATACTCGGCCACGACCTCCCATACTGGCGGCCCCGGCGATTCAGAGCCCACGGTCGCCCAGCCGGCCACTTTGTAATTCTTGCCGGCATCCAGTGTACGGCCGTCATCCAGGGTCAGGTCGGAGATACGGGAATCCATTTTTGCGGTCGGGTCGCAACTGAAGTTCAGGCCACCGAGGCGGACCATGTCGCCACCCTGCTGATAATAAGGATCCTTATGGAACAGATTATCGGCAACGCTTTCGAGAATCATTTTGAGTTCAGCGCCTGACATTTCGCGGGAGTAAGTCTCCGGATACGTCATCGCTGTCTGATCCATGACACGTTCCATCGTAATCGTATCGCCGGGAAGAACCGAGGTGCCCCAGCGGAATCCTGGCGACAAGGATATCTCCGCGTCAGCCACTTCCATCAATGCATCGCAAATGACCTGGTCAAAGGTGCCGTTAAAATTACCGCGTCGATAAAGCAGCGTTCCGGCAACAGCCAATGGCTCTTCCAGCTTGTCCAGATACGGTTTTCTAACGCCGTCGATGTAAGCCTGCATGCCGGCATCTGCGGGGAGCAGGTTAGCGAATACCGGCAACAGGCGATAACGATAGCCCTTCACTTTTCCCTTGCCGATATCGAGATCGAGTACCGCCAGAAACTTTCCGTTCGATCCGGCGTTGGTAACCAGGGTCTTGCCCCCGGAATTTTCGACAACGATGGGCTGCGGTACACCGTCGTGGGTGTGGCCACCAAGAATTGCATCCACGCCGCTGACTCGACTCGCCATTTTGACGTCGACATCCATGCCATTATGCGACAGTACGATGACTGCATCCGGCTTCTCAGTATCACGCACGTGCTCGACCATTTCCTGCATATCATCGTCGCGGATTCCAAACGTCCAGTCCGGTATGAAGCGCCGGGGATTTGCGATCGGTGTATATGGAAATGCCTGGCCAATGATTGCGATGCGATGGCCGCCGACCTCGTGCATGGAATACGGTTTGAAAACGTGGCCGCTGTCTTCGTCGTAAGCCGATACACCATCAAATAATGCGTCTTCGGTGACGCGGACATTCTGCGCGATGAATTCACCGTTGAAACGCTCGATATTCTGCAGCACTTCTTCGGCACGATAGGTGAATTCCCAGTGACCGGTCATGACATCGACACCCAGCAAATTACAGGCATCGACCATGTCCTTGCCGCGTGTCCAGAGCGACGTCGCTGATCCCTGCCACGTATCGCCTCCATCGAGCAACAGCGAGTTTCCATCGCCCACTTCCGCACGTTGCCGGTCTATCAGGGTCTTCAAATGTGCGAAGCCACCAACTTTTCCAAACTTCTCTGCAGCAGCGGCAAAATCAAGATACGTCAATGCATAGGCGTCACGGCCGCCCCTGGCAGTGCCGATATGATCCAGCAGATGCTGCCCGACCAGGTGTGGAGGCCGACCGGCCGCGCCACCGATACCAATATTGACATTGGGCTCACGAAAATAGATCGGTGTTAGCTGGGCGTGACAATCCGTAAAATGCAATAAACGAACATTGCCGAATGAGGCAGATTCATACGGATCATCACGCAATTCGCCACGAACACACCCGGACAAAAGACCGGCTGAACTGGCGCAACCCAACATCCAAACGAAGTCCCGCCGATTCACGTTTACTCCTCACTGCAAAGAAACGTTACGCAATCAAGCGTAACGGGAAACTACTCAAGAACAAGGTTGGCTTTCCACTCTTTCTTCTGGGATATCGACTGTGCCAGGGCCAGCTCGGCCTGCAATCTGGCCTCGTTCGCCAATTCGATTGCGTCGTCTGTTCGCCCTTCGTCATACGCAGTTTTTGATTGCTCAAGAATACCGTCCGTCTTGCTCCAGGCATTTCGATTCGCTTCGGCTGCCGCTAGCGCTGCCTCAGCCGCCGCGTAAGATTCTGCGAAGGTGGCACTCGGCAACGCAATATCACTATCGGACGACTCCTGCCCGCAACCTGCCAGAGCGGAAATACAGATCGTGACGAACGCGTATTTTCTGATCATTGTGATTCCTGGAATGTGGGCGTTAACGTCGGGACCCGGGTCCGTTCAGTTCAAGACCATTGCTGATATACGACAGAAAATATTCAAGGTTGCGATATTCGACACTCTGCGCTTCGAGCGGCTTGGCCCACACTTGCGAATTACATTCGGCAAAGCGTTTTTGAAGCGTGCCGATTTCGCCCCATTTCGAGCGATAGACAGGCCAGTGAGTCGCCTGACCTAATGTCGTGCTCAAGCGGTCGGCTCTTAATTTCAATCCAGCGGATTGTATGTGGCAACTGCTGCACGCGAAATTCAACTGGCCTCTGCGCGTGTAGTAAAATTGCTTTCCCGCCGCGTAGGCAGCTACGGCTCCCGTATTATCCGACGGTACCTGTACCGCCATTTCATTGCCACGCGACGTGTAAGCCATGTAAGCCGAAATTTCTGCGAGTGGCCCAATCATGTAAGGAAGCGCTTCCTCGTCGTTGGCCTCGCGACAATGATTGATCGCCAGCTCCAGCGTAACGACTTCGCCCGCATCCGTGTCAAAATACGGATAGTTCTGTTTCACGCCAATGCCACCATTCTCGAAACAGTCCGCATACGATTTGCCATTGGCGAACGGTGTTTCAAAAAGCGCCTGACCGTCTTCGATCGCAATTTCATAGGGAGGAAAATCCTCCATCTCAATCCACTGCTCGCGCGCTATCGTGTCAAAGGCATAAAGGCCGTTCGCAAACTCTTGCAACGGCACATCAGGAAAACGGTCACTGTAGTATTCCACCATCGCCAGTCGATCCTCTTCCGGACCTGCCATTGCGGTCAGGCCGCACAACAGTCCGCCGATCAAACACAGTGGAAAAATTATTTTTTTCAATCGATTGCTCCGTTGACCCGGTTAATCTGTTGCAACGCAATGCAACAACTATTTGAGCACCACTTCCTTCTCGCTGGAGTCGCCCTTGTTATCGTTCCAGCGAAGTGTGACGGTATCTCCCGCCACCGCGCCTTTTATCGAAAACGATACGTAGGGATTCTTCGATACGGCCTGTCCCCAATACGCCGTCATGACAACTTCACCGTTTAATTCCGCCACGAAATCCGTGATGTAGTGGGCCGGATACGGCTGGTTGGTTGCCGGATTCATACGCAGTCCGGATTCCATGTCATGCGGCATGAGCGCCTTGATTTCGGCGAAATCGCCTTTGATTTTTGCCCTGATCTTGATTGGTTTACCCATTAATCCTGTCCTCAATGAGCTTCTGTCAGCCGCCGCAGCCGCCAATGGTGACTTTGACATCTCTCGACGTGCTGTAGAGTGTTCCGCCAGCCTTCACCAGTGCGAGCACCTGTGAGCTTTGACCCATCTTGATGCGCACTGATACGATGGGGACCATCCGCGGGCCCATGTCGAACGAAGCGACGAACGGCGTCGGATTGTTGACCACCACAATACTGATCGACTCTACATCCGCGAGATCGGTGCTGACCGTAACCGGCACGACGGCACCGTTCTCGGCGATATCCGGAATTTTGAGTTTAATCTGCTCGCTCGCCACCGGCATCTGGCCAAACACGGCCATGATGGCATCTTCGGCATTGTCCGCAATGAACGCAGCATCAGGCCGCGAAGCCCACAACAGGCGCGGCCATGCAGCCATTGCGCCCAGAGCAACAATACCTTTTAGTAGAAGCCTTCTGTGCACTTTGATCTCCTCACTTTCACTTACAGGGTATGAATGAAATCGACCACAAGATCGATTTCTTCTTCAGTCAGAATTCGATGCCGGCCATAGGGCGGCATACGGGTTGTCGGCTCCCTGATCGAGGCATCCCATATCTTGGATCGCAGGTCGGCCCGATCAGGGTAGCGCACTTTCATCTTGAGCAGTGGCGGTCCGTAATTGCCAGCCAACTCGCCACCTTTTATCACGTGGCACGCAAGGCAATTCCCCCTGCCGCGTTCGAACACAATCGCCTTGCCGCGCTCGATTGCGTCCTCGTCCGGCTGCACCTCGTCTGCCAGACCATACTGTGTACCCGCTAACAACGACAGTAATGAAATTGTCAGGATCAGTCGCATTGCATTCCCCCTGGCTGCAAACCTAATTCGCGGTTACTTCAAGCATATAGTCTACCGCAGCAATAACGTCTTCATCACTGAGTTGTATCTGACCGCCCTTGGGTGGCATCTGGCCCTTGCCGGCCAGTGCGTTCGCAATCAGGGCCTCACGACCCGCGTCGATACGTGCCGCCCAGGTGCTTGCATCGCCGGGTATCGGGGCGTCGCCGACGCCGCTCGCATGGCATAACGCGCATGCTTGCTCATAAGTCGATTGGCCGCTCGCAGCCTCCGCCCCACTGGCCTCGACAACGTCCGAATCTACTTCCTCGGTGGCCGGTGGCGCCGACGTAATCCTGATGCTTGCAGGATCCTTGCAATTACTCATGCAAGCTTCGTTGCTCGTGTCCGGACGGTCGTCCAGGAAAAATCCGTCCTTGTTCGGCATTTCGATCAAGGCAAGATTGTCCTGGGTCAGTTTAAAATCGTACTCCACCAGGTCATTCAGGTAGAGCACGTAGGCGGTCAATGCATACACCTCCTGATCGCTCAACGACTCCGGCTGCATGAACGGCATGGCACGATGAATGTAGTCCCATACGGTGCTCGCGTAGGGCCAGTAACTGCCAATGGTTTTCTCGGGGCGATCCTCGCTGAGCGTACCCTCACCACCCGCAAGCACCGGGTATCGGCCAACCCCCTCACCGAACGATCCGTGGCAAAGTGCGCACTGATCTTCGTACAGCATTTCGCCGTCTTCCGCCGTGGCGCCGCCGGGTGGCAAACCCATGCCGTCCGGTCGTATGTCAATATCCCAGCCGGCAATTTCCTCGACACTGGCATCCTGGCCGTAGCCGAAATAGCCGCTTGGCTGCGCAACCGGCGCGTTGAATTCCGTGATCGTGATCTCACCGGCAGAATCATTCTTGCCGGCGGCATCCGCCGCACAGGCGGACAGGCTGAACGCAGCCAGAACGAGCGACAGTCTAGCTAATCTGTACATTGGTCACTGTCCCGTCTGCATGCAATCGCCAGGTGTGGATCGCGTTGCGGTGATAAATCGAACTCATGCCACGCGCCGCGCGTAACTGGGTAAATGTAGGCTGTACGTAGCCCGTCTCATCGACTGCCCGACTCTGAATCATTGCCGGGCTGCCGTCCCAGTCCCAATCCAGTCCAAATCGTGTTAGCGCCTTGGGCAATACCAGGCCCTTCAGCCGCGCAGGTCGCCAGTTCACTCCACCATCGAAAGACACATCCACACGCTTGATCTTGCCGGTCCCGGACCACGCCAGTCCTGCAACTTCATAACGACCTTTGTCTTGCAGAGGTTTCTCCGGACACGGGAAGGTGACGACCGAGTTGCACTCCTGCACGTAGGAAAACTTTCGTGCGCGACCATCCGCGAGCAGGTCGGTATATTTCGAGGTTTCTTCACGCTGATACCAGGCCTTGTCACCCACTTCCAGGCGGCGCAACCACTTGACGCTGGTATTGCCTTCCCAGCCCGGATTAAAGAGGCGTATCGGATAGCCTTGTTCCGGTCGCAGTGGTTCACCGTTCTGGGCATAAACAACGAGGGCATCATCCATCGCCTTGTCCAGGGGAATGGAACGACTCATGTGAGACCCGTCCGCGCCTTCTGCAAGCACCCAGGCAGCGTCTTTCTGCAGCCCGACTTCCTGCAAAATGGTCGACAGCAGGACGCCTGTCCACTCACAACAGCTCAGCATGCCATGGGTAAACTGCAGCGCGTCCATTTGCGCCGCGCGCCACTCCATGCCGCCATTGGCCGGACATTCGAGAAAGCGGATCATCGATGTGCTTGGGAAACGCCGCAGGTCATCGATAGTGAGAATAACGGGTCGATCCACCATGCCGTGGATCATCAGCCGGTGATCGTCCGGATCGATGTCCGGAATGCCGCTGTGATAACGCTCGAAGACCAGGCTGCTCGGCGTGATAATGCCGTCCAACTCGGCCAGTGGTGTGAAACTGATGGATGCAAATCGATCCGCCGTCAGCCAGGGCACGGCACGACGCTGGATGTTGCCCTCAAACCGGGATGGCTTGCCGTATGGGTTGGTCAGCACGCCCTGCCCCAGCGATCGCGTCCAGGCAGGGACGTTGGGCGGCAAATTCTCTTCCGCGGCGTTCACCTTGCCACTGATGGCACCACCGGTCATCGCACTACCGGCCAGCAACAAGCCGTTTTTCAGAAAATTCCGTCGCTCAGCCTGCGGTAACTTCTGACCTTCGTCAGAAATCCGCTGCAGCATTTGTGCGGTCGTTGCAGTTTTCGATGCCATCGAGCCCACCCGATTTGCCTGAAATTTATAGGGTCTTTAGGCCCATATCCATGTATATTAGGAAATCCTAACATAAAAGGAAAGTCCACTCGGTCCGGCGATGGTTGTATTACGACTCCTTATGGCCGCCCTCGTCCCGCTGATGGCCGCTTGCGCCCCGACGGTAACCAGCGCCGCGTTATCGGACCCATCGCGCGCGAAGCCGGTGTTGATACGCTGCTGCCCAGCCACTTTATGGCCAGAAGCCGCAGAAACCTCGACGACAATATCGCAATAATCAAACGGCATTTCGACGGTCACGTCGTTTTGGCGAATGACCTCGACTGCATAATTACGGAATCAATTTTAAGGAAGACTCAATGGAATTAATGGGCGAATTCGATATGGAACAGATGAGTGTGGCGGCGGAAAAAGCCAGCGCACTGATGAAAACACTGGGTCATAAGGGCCGACTGATGATTTTGTGCCAGCTCGCCACTGGCGAAAAATCCGTGGGTGAACTGGCCAGGAATCTCGACATGCCACAATCACCGCTTTCGCAACATTTATCACGCATGCGAAAAGAAGGCCTGGTCGGGACACGGCGCGAAGCCCAGACCATTTTTTACTCGTTAAAAGCTGATGAGGTTGGAAAAATAATTGAGTGTCTCTACAGCCTTTATTGCGCCGATGATGCCTAGTACTCCGTCAACACCGCAGAGCAGCAGACTAAAAGCCTTGTACGGCGCAGCAATAGTTGCAGAAATTCGGTGTTTCTACTTATATTAGATTTCCCTACATTACATTTTCTTAATTTAATGAGCCAGAATCAGGGGAAGTCAAAAATGGAATCCATCAAGAAACTCGCTATCACACTATTAACTGTCGCCCTCACCCTTGCCTCAGGCAGCGCGTCAGCCACCAACGGTTACTTCACCCACGGCACCGGAACAAAAAACAAGGGCATGGCGGGCGCTGGCATAGCCATGCCGGAAGACGCCATCGCCATGGCAAATAATCCGGCGGCAGCCCTGTTTACCACCGGGCGTATCGCCGCGGGCGCAGCGCTTTTCAGTCCCCGGCGCAGCTACAAGTCCAGCGCGAGTCAGTTGAACGGTACCATGGGCACTTTTACCATTGGCCCGAACAACATCGACAGTGCGCGGGATTACTTTGTCATTCCCCATGTTGCCTATGCGTGGAAACTGAGTGAAGAAAGTGCGTTGGGTGTCGCATTCTACGGACGCGGCGGCATGAACACCGAGTGGGATGGCGGCAGCGCGACACTCGATCCGGATGGCCCCGGACCGGCTCCGGTCACGACCTTCACCGGCACCTTCGGTGGCGGTACTGCAGGCGTGGATTTCTCCCAGGCATTTCTCGATTTGACGTATGCCAGAAAGGCCGGCGATAACTTCGCCTGGGGTGTGTCGCTGGTCTCCGTCGTACAGACGTTCAAGGCCAAAGGACTTATCCAGTTCTCAGGGTTTACGGAGTCCTTCGTCGCGAGCGGCTTTACGCAACCACCGCAGAATCTGACCAGCAATGGACACGACTATGCATTCGGCGTCGGTGGAAAATTCGGCTTCCAGGCCGAATTGAGCCCCACAGTCAGTCTGGCAGCCATGTATCAAACAGAGATTTCCATGGGAGAATTCGACGATTATGCGGACCTGTTCGCAGAACAGGGCGGATTTGATATTCCTGCCAACGCAAAAGTCGGCCTGACCTTTCGCCCGACAGACACGACCGCAGTGAGCCTCGATGTCGAACACACCTGGTTCAGTGAAGTGGCTGCCGTCGGCAATTCCTTCTCCAACCTGTTTAACTGCCCGAGCCTCGGTGGCACGGATATCGCTTCCTGTCTCGGCGGCGATAATGGCGCCGGTTTCGGCTGGGATGATATGACCACGTACAAAGTGGGCATCGAGTGGGGACGCGGTTCCGACATGGTATGGAGAGCAGGTATCAGCCATGGCGAGCAACCGATCAAAAGCTCCGAGGTCATGTTCAACATTCTGGCCCCGGCCGTCATCGAAGATCACATTACCTTCGGCTTTACGAAGAAAATGAGGCAAGGTAACGAATTAAGCGTCGCCCTGATGTACGCACCGAATGGTGATGTGACCGGACCGAACCCGTTTGATCCCACCCAGTCCATCAAGATTGAAATGTACCAGTGGGAAGTTGAGGTGGGTTATCGCTGGGGCAACTGATCCATCGTCGCATGATTGATCGACAGGCGAATTTATTGCCATAACAACATCTCCCGGCGGCATCGAGTTCTCGACTCCGCCGGGAGATGTCCTGATTCAGGGCATGCCAAGCGCAGCGGTCGCTGCCTTGATCGACTTCCCAAGATAGAAACCGTAATACTCCATATTGCTTATGCCAATCCTTTTTTTCACCAGCTCCTTGCCGTTTGAATCAAGGAATACCAGCGTCGGGGTTATGTCTGCGGCATAGC
>JADFNG010000012.1 GCA_022563505.1 Pseudomonadota bacterium
CCCATCCGAAAGTTTGTCACCAATTATCGCGCGGCAGTTGGACAGGCGGTAGCGACTCAGTCTGCGTTTTACCTTTCCCAGGTGCTCGGTGCGTGCCACGACTTCCTGGCCCGTATAGCAGCCCTTGGTGAAGCTGATCGCACCGGTCAGGTCCAGGTTGAGCATGTGCGGTGTGTATTTTTCAGAGTTTTCAGGGACGATATCGGCGCGGCCTGACGCCACGCGTATTTGCTGCCATTGTTGCAGGTCGAATGGATCGACGGTGTCGAGACCGGCTGTCTTTAAGGCTGCTGCGAGACATTCGTCATCGCCGATGTTCATTTGCACATCGGCTCGCAGTTTGTACATCGTCAGTCGTTTGATGACTGCTGCAACCATTGATGAAGGTACTGCCATGCCTGTTGCATCGCCGAGAGCGAACAATTGGCAGGTTACTATTACGCGGCCCTTGGCGTTGCACAGGGCCGCCGGGAGGCTGACGGCGTCGTGCAGGGCATCGAGGTCCTGCGTCAGCTGGCCTTGCAGAAATGAGAGTCGATCCGTTCCGGAGAATAGAATTATCTGGTAGTAGGCTGGTCGCATATTCTCGCTTCTTTGCAATCGGTCGGGTGGTGGATATCCTGCAACTGGGCAGGGAGTCTGGCATACTTCGCGCATGTCGGATGAGCAAACGAAAAGCGCTGAAGCACCGCAGACTGACGATGACCGGTCGGCGGATCATAACCCGAATATCGTGGTGGACAACAATGGTTCCGCAAAAGAAATTGGTGGTCGTCAAGGGCCGGACCCAACGCGTTATGGCGACTGGGAAAAAAATGGTCGATGTATTGATTTCTGAGACAGAAACCGTATTGGATTACTAGGGTGACCGCTGGATGATGAGCAATTCCGAGCGACCGACGTCGCCGCATATGTCAGTCTACCGCTGGCCCATCAGCATGACCTTGTCGATTTTGCATCGCATGACCGGTGTCGCACTGGCGGTCGGTCTTGTGGTTTATGTTGCCTGGCTCATGGCTGCTGCAGGCGGCAGTAACGACTACCGGCAGTTCGTTGACCTGATGCAGTCGCCGTTGGGCCGCATCGCCCTTGTTGGCTGGAGCTTAGCCTTTTTCTTTCACCTGTGTAACGGCGTGCGCCATCTTTTCTGGGACACCGGCAGAGGTTTCGAGATGAGTCAGGTGAACGCATCGGCCTGGACGGTCATTGTGACCTCGGTTGTCATGACACTTCTTTACTGGTGGCTGGCGTGAGTCTGCGTACCCCGCTGGGCAAGGTGCTGGGTTCCGGTTCTGCCAAAGACGGCACCGGTCACTGGTGGGCGCAGCGTGTCACGGCGGTGGCATTGATTGGTCTGGGTGCCTGGTTCTTGCTTTCGCTGTCACCTTCGACGGCGCTGGACCACGACGCGGTGCTGCGCTGGATAGGGCAGCCGTGGAACAGTGTCTTGTTGCTGCTTCTGGGTCTGACCCTGTCTTATCATTCAAGTCTCGGCCTGCAGGTGGTCATCGAAGATTACGTGCACGGGCCCTTAACGAAGGTTGTGAGTTTGATACTGAATAAATTTTTCCATGCCGCGGTAGCCATGGCAGCAGTTTTTGCGGTATTAAACATTGGCTTTGGTGCCGGTTGATGAGCGATTACGAATTCATCGATCACAATTACGACGTCATCGTTGTGGGTGCGGGTGGTGCCGGTCTGCGGGCGGCCTTCGGGCTGGCCCAGTCAGGCTTCACGACGGCGTGCATTACCAAAGTCTTTCCAACCCGTAGTCATACCGTGGCCGCACAAGGCGGCATCAGCGCCGCGCTCGGCAATATGGGGCCGGATGACTGGCGCTGGCATATGTACGACACGATCAAGGGCGGCGACTGGCTCGGCGACCAGGATGCGATCGAGTATATGTGCAAGGAAGCGCCTGATGCCGTCATCGAGCTTGAACACTACGGTGTACCGTTTTCGCGCACCGAGGATGGTCGTATTTACCAACGCCCCTTCGGCGGTATGACCACGCATTATGGCGGCGGGACGGCGCAACGAACCTGTGCGGCGGCGGACCGTACCGGGCACGCAATGCTGCACACCCTTTATCAACAGTCGCTGAAACACGAAGTCGAGTTTTATATCGAATACTTCGCCATCGACCTGATCATGGATGAGCAGGGTGCCTGTCGTGGCGTCGTTGCCATTGATCTCGCGACCGGCCGGCTGCATCGGTTCCGTTCGCACCAGGTCATTCTTGCGACGGGTGGCTATGGCCGTGCTTTTTTCTCCTGTACCTCCGCGCACACCTGTACGGGCGACGGCAACGCGATGGTGTTGCGCGCAGGATTGCCGTTACAGGATATGGAGTTCGTGCAGTTTCATCCCACCGGAATCTACGGCGCCGGCATGCTCATTACCGAAGGTGTTCGCGGGGAGGGCGGTTACCTGACCAATTCCGACGGCGAGCGCTTCATGGAACGTTACGCGCCGAATGCGAAAGATCTTGCGTCACGCGATGTTGTGAGTCGCGCGATGACAATCGAAATACGTGAAGGCCGGGGCGTGGGTGAGGAGAAGGATCATATTCACCTGCACCTGGAGCATCTGGGTCCCGAGGTGATCGAAGAACGCTTGCCGGGCATTGCCGAGTCGGCGCGAATTTTTGCGGGCGTCGATGTCACCCGGGAGCCGATTCCGGTACTGCCGACCGTGCATTACAACATGGGCGGTATACCGGCGAATTACCACGGTGAAGTTGTCCACTTGAAAGACGGTGACCCGGAATCGGTTGTGCCAGGGCTGATGGCAGTGGGTGAAGCCGCTTGTGTATCGGTTCACGGCGCGAATCGTCTTGGCTCCAATTCCTTGCTCGATCTGGTGGTGTTCGGCCGAGCAGCGGCACAGCACTGTGCAGAGACCCTGAAACCCGGTACACGTCACCGGGAACTGCCCGCCGACGCCGGTGAAAACAGCATTGCCCGCCTGGACGCCTTGCGCAATGCACAGGGTTCACGCCCAACGTCCGAGATTCGCGTTGAAATGCAAAAGGTCATGCAGAATCATGCGGCGGTATTTCGCACCGGCGAGTCGCTTGCTGTAGGTGTTGAGCTGTTGCGACAAACATTTTCCTCGTTTGACGACGTGCGGGTGACCGATCGCTCGATGATCTGGAACACCGACCTGATCGAAACGATGGAGCTCGAAAACCTGTTGCTGAATGCGACCGCAACGATCAATTCGGCCGCCAATCGCACCGAGAGTCGTGGTGCACACGCGCGTGAAGACTATCCCGAGCGGGACGATGTGAACTGGATGAAACACACGTTCAGTTTCGTCGATGGGCCGGGTTCGGTGACTTTCGAGTACCGGCCCGTGCATGAACAGACCTTAACGGACGAGGTGGAGGCGGTACCGCCCAAAGCCCGTGTCTACTAGTCAGTTTCAGGAGTAAGGCGTGGCCGAATTTCGATTACCCCCCAATTCGCGTATGACCAAAGGTCGTCATTTCCCGGCACCGGACGGTGCGACGGATATCAGGCGCTTCGTGGTGTATCGCTACGATCCGGACAGTGGCGAAAATCCGCGCATGGATACGTACGACGTGGACATGGCCAACTGCGGTCCGATGGTGCTCGATGTCCTGATCAAGATCAAGAATGAGATCGACCCCACATTGACGTTCCGACGTTCCTGTCGCGAGGGAATTTGCGGTTCATGCGCCATGAACATCGACGGCGGCAATACGCTGGCCTGCACGGTAACGGCAGAGCGTGGCAAGGGCAAAACGAAAATTTACCCGTTGCCGCACATGCCGGTCGTCAAGGATCTCGTACCCGACCTGACCAATTTCTATGCGCAATATGCATCGATCAAGCCCTGGTTACAGACACGCACCCCACCGCCGGATCGGGAGCGGCTGCAAAGCAAAGAGGATCAGGAACGGATTGACGATCCGGCGGCCTGCATATTGTGTGCCTGCTGTTCTGCCGGCTGTCCAAGTTACTGGTGGAACAGTGATCGTTTTCTCGGCCCCGCCGCATTGCTGGCTGCCTATCGATGGTTGGTGGACAGCCGCGACGAGGCGACGGGCGAACGGCTGGATGACCTGGAAGATCCATTTCGACTTTACCGCTGTCATACCATCATGAATTGCACCCAAACCTGTCCCAAGGGACTGAACCCGGCGCAGGCGATTGCCGAGACCAAAAAAATGCTCATTGAGCGTCGTCACTGATAAGCGTCGATGCGTTATTCGCAAATCCGCTGGCAGTGCCGTCGTGGCATGCGGGAACTGGACGAACTGCTGCTGAAGTACTTCGAAGAAACCTATCTGGCGGCCGCGGAGGACGAAAAGACTGCATTCCATGAACTTTTGGCGCTGTCGGATCCGCAATTGAAAGCGTATCTAATGGGCGGTGATGAAACCGGTCAAGCGGCCAAGGAGCGCATCATCAAGCAGATGCGCAATTGAACTCGTCCCGGCTGCCGGCTCGCGTGACCTCGTGATGTTGAGCGGCTGGCTGCTGCTGCTGCTGGGTCTTGCCGTCATCGGCCATTTGCACGCCCCGGTTGAAGTGATCGTCGTCATTGGCGTTGCCTGGATAGCGGATACATTACGGGAACTCAGCAGGCAGGCAAGCGGTCATATCCGGATTCGGCGCTTGCAGCTGGATCCGCAGGGGAAAATGATCGGTCACGATTCATTCGGGAAAGAGTATAAATTACAAATACTTAAAGGCAGTGTCGTCCTGCGCCACTGGGCCTGGCTGCGGCTGGGTTTTGACGATGGATTGTATTATGTTGAATTTATCCGGAGGAGCGACTGCCGCACGCATACGTGGCGGCGACTGCACCTGATATGGAGGCACGCTGTGTAGCCTGCTACCATCCACCGCTGTTTGCAGCCGCGCGAAATAACTGCATCACATTCAGGCATAAAACTTATGAATAACGCGCCACCCAGAGAACTTTCGCTGCACCTGCCGGTCTATCCGGGAGTTGGTGTCGCGTGCGTTCCGGGTGTCAAGGCCAATCGGAATGGCGGCTGAGCCAACCGATGCCCAGCTGGTCCGTCGCGTCCAGAAGGGGGACAAGGGAGCATTCGATCTGCTGGTACTCAAATACCAGCACAAGATCGTGAATTTGGTGATGCGGTATGTACGAGATCCGGACCAGGCGCTGGACATTACGCAGGAGGCTTTCCTCAAAGCCTATCGTGCGCTACCGCGTTTCCGCGGTGAGAGTCTTTTTTATACCTGGCTGTACAGAATCGCCGTGAATACCGCCAAGAATTACCTGGCCGCTCAACGCAGGCGTCCCATGGACATAGAGCTGGATTTACAGGATCCGGAACAGTTTGATTTGCATGCCAAGCTCAGGGAGACGGATACGCCGGAAGGCATCACCTTACGGCAGGAACTGAGCGAGACGGTGCAGCGTGCGATCGAGGCATTGCCGGAAGATTTACGCACGGCAATTATCCTGCGGGAGCTCGACGGCATGAGTTACGAGGAAATCGCTCAAACGATGGAGTGTCCGGTGGGCACGGTTCGGTCGCGAATCTTTCGCGCCCGTGATGCGATTGGCAAGAAAATCGGCAATTTGATCGACTAGACAAAGGGCAGGAATTTGATCCCGCCATGGTGAATGATGAATGACGCAATAAAAATTCAGCTGTCTGCATTTGTTGACGGTGAGTTACCGGAAAACGAATCCGAATTATTGGTGAGGCGATTGGGCCAGGATATTGCGCTGCGGCATCAGGTTGCCGGGTATATGCAACTTGGACGCCTGCTTCGTGGCGAGCGGGAGTTGGCCCGAATGAGCCAGCTTCGTGGCCGTATTGCTGCGGCTCTCGGCGAGGACATACCGGCGGAGGTTCCAGCGGTTGAGTTCGTCCCATCGCGTTTCTTTCGTCCCGTTGCCGGCGTGGCGATTGCGGCATCCGTTGCGGTTGCCGCCTTGATCGGTTTGCGTACGGTGGGCGGAAATAATGAGGCAGAGTTCGCCGCGGGCAATGCGGAATTTGCTGCAGTTGCAATCGACGATTCATCGATGTACACCGAGCAACTCTCCAGTGAGTTTGTGACAGATGGTCCGAGTGACATGCTGATGAAATACTATCTGCACCACGAAGAGCAGTCGGCGGGCAGCGGCGCGAATATCCTGACCCGGCTGGTGACGCTTGAGCTGCGAGAGGGTAAGCTGGTGAAAATAGACCCACGGGTCAATGACAGTCCGGACGATGCTTTTGCAGCCGGTGAATCGTCGAGTGACTCTGCGCCAGCAACAGGGAACTAGTCAGGCAGTGAAGGTGACCTTGAGAATGATTGCACAGCGTTCGGCGATGGCACTCGTCCTGGTATTCACCATGCTGGCCGTGAATGCCGAAACGGTGACTCCGAACGAGTGGCTGGAGCGCATGTCAGTGGCCATCAAGACCATGAATTTTGAAGGCACCGTGATCCGCCGTCGCAATGGCCAATCGGAGGCATTGAAGGTCTTGCACAAGGTCATTGATGGCGTTGTGCACGAAAAAATTATTACGCAGGAAGGCAACGGACTTGAAATCATTCGCAATGGCAATGAAGTGCATTGCATTCTTCCGGACAAAAAATCGGTCCTGATTGAGCGTTGGAGCGATGACAGCACCCTGTTCTCCACGTTGCCTGCCAGCGAACTGCGTTTTGGCAGTGAATATGACCTTTCCATCGTCCGCGAGGAGCGTGTCGCGGGACGGCGTGCACTGTTGCTGGCCATTCGTCCACACGACGGCTATCGGTTCGGGCATCGAATCTGGCTGGACCGGGAAACGGCATTTCCATTGCGTACGGAGCTGGTCGCCGGGGACGGGGCGCTTCTGGAGCAACTGAAATTTGCCGATATCAAACTGGACGTAGAGATTCCGCAGCAAGCATTGATGTCATCGTTCAACCTCGATGATTATACCTGGTATGCAGAACCGGCCCGGCCGGAAATTATCGATGCGGAGTCGGACTGGAGCAGTGATGAGATACCCGCCGGTTTTCGTTTGCTATCGACAACTCACGAAATTATGGAGGACGCTGATTCTCCCGTCACACATATCATGTACAGCGATGGACTCGCGACAGTGTCCGTCTTCATCGCTGAAAAAAAGGATGGCCCTGTCCAGCAGCGCTCGACGGTCGGCGCATCAAACTCTTACAGTGTTGAGCGAGAAAACCATCTCATCACGGCGATCGGCGAAGTGCCGCCGGCGACGGTTCGGCGCATTGCTGTCTCCATGCGACAAAAGTAGCCTGCCCCGGGATATTGGGTGGACCGTTAGCGTTGATGACTGATCCCATTGCAACCGTTATTTCCATCGCGGATGGACGGGCCAGGGTGCAAATGTCGGACCGCAGTGGCTGTCCGCGATGCGCTGCCGGGAAAGGCTGTGGGGCTGGACTTTTTGGCTCGACCCGGGAACCTGTTGCGTTGACCGTCGCAGTGGCCGAGGGGCTGCATATTGCAGCGGGCGATCGGGTCACTCTCTCTCTGGCGCCGGCCGATCTCGTGCAGGCTGCATTATTCGTTTACGGCGCGCCACTGGGCGGCATGTTGCTCGGTGCGGCAACGGCCTGGTTGCTGATGGATCCCCTGACGGATGCGCTTGCCCTGGGATTTTGCACGTTCGGTCTCCTGGCGGGTGGCATGATCGGTCGTATTCTGGCGCGACGCGAAGGCTGTATGAATCGCATGTCACCGTCCATCAGCGGACACGCTGCATTGCGATGAAACTGCCGCTGCTACGGGTATACAGTCGCCCGGGTTGCCATCTTTGCGAACAGCTGGTGGAGGCGTTGCAGCCGTTGATCCGGGGCCGTGCCGAGATTGAAGTGCTGAACATCGATACGCGGCCTGCATGGAGCGAAAAATACGCAACGCGCATCCCGGTCATTGAACTTGACGGCCGCTTTGTGTGCCAGTATCACCTGGATGCAGATGCTATATCCGCTGCTTTGTCCGAACTTTGAGTCTGCGCACCCTGACGGCTAAACATATATACTTCGCCGCGTTCAGGCTACGGCGTTGAATTCATCAATTTCGCCCCGACGGAGTACTGGTCCGGGACAATCCGACTCGATACCCAAGATCACAGTTCATGGACCAAATTCGTAACTTTTCCATCATAGCCCACATCGACCACGGCAAATCGACGCTCGCCGATCGTTTCATTCAGTTGTGCGGTGGGCTCGAAGAACGTGAAATGTCCGCGCAGGTGCTGGATACCATGGATATTGAGCGTGAACGCGGCATTACGATCAAAGCACAAAGCGTGTCCCTGAATTACACGGCAAATGATGGCAAGACCTACCAGCTTAATTTGATCGATACACCGGGACACGTGGATTTTTCCTACGAAGTATCCCGCTCGCTGGCGGCCTGCGAAGGGGCATTGCTGGTGGTCGATGCGGCTCAGGGAGTGGAGGCGCAGACCGTCGCTAATTGCGTCACTGCCATCGATCAGGGGCTCGAGGTCTTGCCCGTATTGAACAAAATCGACCTGGACGCAGCGGACCCGGATCGAGTCATCAGTGAGATCGAAGATATCATCGGTATCGAAGCGCACGATGCGGTGCGCGTCAGCGCGAAAAGCGGCGTGGGTGTGCCGGAGTTGCTGGATCAGCTGGTGGCAAAGATTCCTCCACCGCAGGGCGATCCGGATGGGCCGCTGCAGGCACTGATCATCGATTCCTGGTTCGACAATTATGTTGGCGTCGTTTCGCTGGTGCGCGTTGTCAATGGTTGTTTGAAAAAGGGCGGCAAGATCACCGTCGTATCAACGCAGCGCTCTTATAACGCCGATCGCGTCGGTAGCTTCACGCCGAAAATGACGGATCGCGATCAGCTTGCCACCGGTGAAGTTGGCTACGTCATCGCCGGCATCAAGGATATTTACGGTGCCCCGGTGGGCGACACCCTGACAATGGCGGCAAATCCCTGCGAGAAGGCCTTGCCGGGGTTCAAGACCGTGCAGCCGCGTGTATTCGCGGGCTTGTTTCCGATCAGCTCCGATGACTACGAGGCTTTTCGTGAAGCGTTGCAGAAATTGCGACTGAATGACGCCGCGTTGCATTTTGAACCGGAATCATCGGTCGCGCTGGGTTTTGGTTTTCGTTGTGGTTTCCTTGGCATGTTGCACATGGAAATCGTGCAAGAGCGCCTGGAACGGGAATACAACCTCGACTTGATCACGACCGCACCGACCGTCGTATTCGAAGTTCTCATGACGGGTGGCAAAATCATGCATGTCGATAACCCGTCAAAGTTACCACCGATCAATCAGATCGTTGAGCTTCGCGAGCCGATCATCCTGGCCAATATCCTGGTGCCCGGGGAACACGTCGGCGCTGTTATGAAACTGTGTATCGAAAAACGTGGCGTGCAGGTGCATCTTCATTACCTGGGCAACCAGGTGTCGCTGCGCTATGAAATACCACTTGCAGAGGTTGTACTGGATTTTTTCGATCGACTGAAATCAGTGAGTCGCGGATATGCGTCTTTCGATTATCAGTTCGACCGATTTCAGTCGGCTTCCCTCGTGCGCCTGGACATTTTGATCAACAAGGATCGGGTCGACGCATTATCGATTATTGTGCACAGGGAGCATGCGAAGAACCGCGGACGAGACCTCGTGGACAAGATGCGGGAATTGATCCCGCGGCAGATGTTCGATGTGGCAATCCAGGCAGCGATTGGTGGAAAAATCGTCGCGCGCAGCACCGTCAAAGCGCTGCGCAAAAATGTCACGGCAAAATGTTACGGTGGTGATATCAGTCGCAAGCGAAAGTTGCTGGAGAAGCAAAAAGCCGGCAAGAAACGCATGAAACAAATTGGTTCTGTGCAGATTCCGCAAGAAGCGTTTTTGGCTGTCTTGCGCATGGATAAATAGGGAGTACAGGAAGGCATGAGACTGGCTTTGATACTGGTTGTTCTGACCGCGTTGAGTGGTGCAGTGGTTTTGTATAACCGGATTTTTCTGCGCAATAATAAAGCGTCGACCGATGGGGAGGAGCGATCGGAAAACTTTCTCATTGAATATTCACGTTCCTTTTTTCCGGTGCTGTTTTTTGTCCTGATCATTCGGTCATTTATTTTCGAGCCGTTCCGCATACCGTCCGGCTCCATGATGCCGACACTGCTGCAGGGAGATTACATCTTCGTCAAGAAATATGCGTATGGGTTGAGATTACCAGTGCTTGAAAAAAAGGTGATTGAAACCGGCGAGCCACAACGCGGCGATGTAGTTGTATTTCGCTTGCCATCCGACCCGAACATCAACTACATCAAACGGGTGGTTGGTTTGCCGGGTGACAAGATTGTTTATCGACAGCATCGCCTGACCATCAATGGCGAGTCGGTGGAATTGAATCGCGACCCGGTGTCTCCCGAATACGAAAATATGCCACAGTTCATTGAGAGTCTTGGGGAACGTGAGCATGCTATTCTGATTGCGCGTCCGGGCAATACGTTGCGCGATGGTGTTTACGTCGTGCCGCAGGGTAGCTATTTCATGATGGGTGATAATCGTGATAACAGCCGCGACAGTCGCTTCATTGGCGTGATCAAGGAAGAGTTCCTGGTGGGTGAGGCCGTGCGTATCTGGATGCACATGGACGGGATTGAATGGCCAACCTGGCAGCGAATTGGCAAAAAGATTCAATAATGTGGTTTGAGTCACTGATTTAGCAGTTAAATTCACGCTATCTTTGGATTGTAAATCAGCAATATGCTAATTATTGAGGTGGTAGACAGCATGCGGAGCGACAGCCAGAAGCGCAAATCTTGCGGTGATCTTGGCGTGACCAGTCCCCTGGCACCCCGTCGCCGGCGGAAGCAGGCGGGCATGACGACGCTGGGACTCCTGATCCTGATCGTATTCATGGGCATGTTTGGCTATGCCGGTCTGCGTCTGATGCCTATATATCTTAACTATGTAGCCATCGCGTCTGTCATCGACGGGGTTCTCAAAGAATACGACGGCCAGAATCCGACCCGCACTGACATCAGGAAATCCATCGGTCGGCGCTTCGATGTTGAAAGCATTTCGTTGATCAGGGCACGCGATGTGAAGGTAACCTCCAGTGGTGGCGGTTTCCAGGTTGCCGTGGTTTACGACCATAAGGCCGATTTCCTCGGCAATGTGTCGTTCAGCGTGCACTTCGACAAAAAGGTCCTCATTCGCCGCTAATTCCAATGCGGCCGCTGGCCGGATGTCATACACTCCTGCCTGAAAGTTCTTGATTATCGATCGCTCGCGCTTAAGCGCCGGACGGTCGCCTGGCATCGCCACAATCTAGAGAATCATTCGTGGAAAAATCAGCCAAATGGCTGCGGCAAACGCTCGCCTATCAGTTTCAGGATCCCGCATTGTTCGAGGAGGCGTTGACGCACCGAAGCGCGGCTCGACGCAACAACGAACGGCTGGAATTCCTTGGGGATGCCGTACTCGATTTCGTGGTTTCGGAAATCGTCTTTCAGGAACGGCCGGATGCCAATGAGGGCGATCTGAGCCGACTGCGGGCATCGTTGGTCAAGGATACCCGTCTGTCCGAAGTTGCGGCATCGATCGGACTCGGTGAGCATATTATTCTCGGCGCCGGCGAAAAGAAGACGGGGGGGCACCGTCGGGGATCGATTCTTGCGGATGCGCTGGAGGCGCTGTTTGCGGCGATTTATGTCGATGGCGGATTTCGGGCCGCGGAAAAAGTCATTCGCGGCCTCTTTGAGACACTGGCCGCCGAATTGCCTGACTCCGAAGCGTTGAAAGACCCTAAAACGCGGCTGCAGGAATTTCTTCAGGCTGATGGCTATGCGTTGCCGGTTTATAATATTGAACAGGCACGCGGTAAGGCACACAAGCCGGTTTTCGAGGTGAGTTGCAGTATCGATGCCTTGCAAATCAGTACTCTGGGGAGCGGTAGCACACGTCGTCATGCCGAGCAGCAAGCGGCGGCAGCGATGCTGGATAAGGTGATAAAAGCATGAGTTCGGGCAACTATCGAGCGGGATTTGTTGCTGTCGTGGGCCGACCCAATGTCGGTAAGTCGACGCTGATCAATGCCATCGTTGGCAGCAAGATCAGCATCGTCACGCGCAAGCCGCAGACGACGCGGCATCGAATTCTTGCAATGCACACAACGGATACCGAGCAAATCGCTTTTGTCGATACACCGGGTTTGCACCGCAATGCCAGAAAGGTCATGAATCGAATGATGAACAAGACGGCAGCGAATGCACTGATCGATGCCGACCTGGTTCTATTCGTCACTGATGCAACCCGCTGGACCGACGAAGACCAGGATGTGCTGCAACGGTTGCACGACAGCAAGGCGTCAGCCATTGCGGTGCTTAACAAAATTGACAAAGTGCATCCGCGTGAGGAACTGCTGCGAGTCATCGGGAAAATGGCGCAGCGGTATGCATTTTCGGATGTCGTACCTATCTCGGCAACTCGCGGTGAAAACCTGGACGCACTCATGAAACTGATTCCGAAGTTTCTTCCGGAATCACCGCCGCTGTTTCCGCAAGACATGGTCTCCGATCGCAGTGAAGCGTTTCATACGGCCGAATTAATACGGGAAAAGCTTACCATTCATTTGCGTCAGGAAATTCCTTATGGACTGACCGTTCAGATTGAACACAGTGAACGTGACGAGTACGGGGTTGCCATTCATGCTGTGATCTGGGTTGAGCGTAACAGTCAGAAAGGCATCGTTGTCGGTAAGGGTGGTGCAGTATTGAAACGCGTGGGCCGAGCCGCCAGACTGGAATTGAAGAAAGAATTGGGTGTGCCGGTCCACCTTGAGCTGTGGGTCAAGGTTAAGGATAACTGGGCGGACAGCGAAAAGGATCTCTTAAGCCTCGGTTACGACGCGCCGTGACCAACAGTACCCGGCGAGTGCAGAACCAGCCTGCGTGGTTGTTGCATCACCGCCCATTTCGCGATAGCAGTCGAATCCTGGATATCCTGACTCGTGAGCACGGCCGAATCGCCGTGATCGCGCGGGGTGTTCGCTCGGCAAAATCGCGCTTGCGCGGCATCTTGCGACCCTTCATGCCGCTCAGTATGTCCTGGTTCATGCGCTCGGATCTTGGCACCCTGACCGATGCTGAGATGGATGGAGCGCCGCTACAGCTGACGGGAGACGCGCTGATGTCGGGCTACTACATCAATGAGTTGCTGCTGAAACTCATGCACCGTCATGATCCACACGCGGAAATTTTCGACGCCTACGCAACAACGGTAAGAAATCTTGCGACGGCTTCGGAGGTGGCGCCGTTGCTGCGTCAATTCGAGATGGAACTCTTGCGGCTGTTGGGCTATGCCCTTAATCTCGATCATGACAGCGAATCTCATGAGCCATTGCAAGCAGATCAACAATACGAGTATCGTGCGGATCAGGGGCCGGTACCGGCGGTGGGACGCGCAGGATCCATGGTGTTTTCAGGTTCCCAACTTGGCGCGATTCGGCGGCAGGAATTTTCCCATGCGGATACTTTGCATTGCGCCAATCGGTTGCTGCGAAACGTTATTGCGCACCGCCTGGATGGCAAGGAACTGAAAAGCCGCAAGGTATTGCGTGATCTGAGAAAATCCAGAGCACCTGCCACGGGCTGACTGGAAAGGGGAGACTGGGTTTTTGAATAAAGCGCAACACCTTGGGATTAACGTCGATCATGTCGCGACGCTCAGGCAGGCACGCGGCACGGACTACCCATGCCCGGTCGCTGCCGCACTGGTGGCAGAAATGGCGGGAGCCGATAGCATCACGATGCATTTACGTGAGGACCGGCGGCATATACAGGATCACGACCTGGAAAAGTTTGTAGCATCGATGCACACCCACCTGAATCTCGAGATGGCGGTGACCGATGAAATGCTCGCGATCGCTCTGGGAATTGGCCCGCAGGACTGCTGCCTCGTTCCTGAAAGCCGTGCGGAGCTGACCACTGAGGGCGGACTGAATGTCGCCGGGCAGCAAGCGAAAATTGCCGAGGCCTGCAAGCAACTCGCGGCACAGGGCATTCGCGTATCCCTGTTCATTGATCCGGAGCCTGAGCAACTGGATGCAGCGGTTGCCGTTGGTGCGCCGGTTGTCGAACTGCACACAGGGACTTACGCGGATGCCAGCGCATCCGCCCAGGAGCAGGAACTGGAGAGAATCGCGGCGGCTGCCCGTTATGGTCATGCGTTGGGGCTCACCGTTCATGCGGGTCACGGCCTGCATTACGAAAACGTCAAGCCGGTTGCTGCGGTCGCGGAGATTGTGGAATTGAACATAGGACATGCGGTCATTGCACGCGCGGTGTTTGCCGGGCTTGAGTGGGCGGTCAGCGAAATGAAGCGGATCATGCTGGCTGCGCGAGCATGATCCGCTCATGATTTTTGGCGTGGGCACCGATATCGTTGAGCTGTCCAGGATACAGGCGACTTACGATCGCTTCGGCGATCATTTTGTTAGTCGTATGCTAATGGAAGAAGAGCGCGAACTCTTTGACCGCAACAAATGGCCGGTGCGGTTCCTCGCGATGCGTTTTGCCGCCAAGGAAGCGGTCGTCAAGGCGATGGGTACGGGTTTCGCACACGGCGTGTGGTTGCGCGATGTGGGTATCATCAACAACGAATGGGGCAGGCCACTGGTGATCTGGTCGGAACGCGGCAAGGCTGTTTGCGAACGCATGGGCATCGGTGAGGGTCACGTTAGCTTGAGCGACGATGCCGGACTGATTCTCGCCTTTGCGGTCGTCATGAATGCACAGGTTTGAATGATGCATTGTTTTTCTTTCGATATTGAAACCATTCCTGATGTTGAGTTCGGTCGCCGCATGTGGGGTCTCGAAGGCTTGTCGGACAAAGACGTCGGCACTGCCATGATGTTCAAACAACAGCAGAAAAGTGGCAGCGATTTCCTGCCATTGCATCAGCACAGGATCGTGGCGATTTCAGTCGCACTGCGAACGCGCGATACGTTCAAGGTCTGGACTCTGGGTGAGGCGGATGCGGATGAAGCAGAGATCGTGAAGCGCTTCTATGATGGCCTGGATCGTTACACGCCGGACCTGGTCTCCTGGAATGGCAGCGGCTTCGATCTTCCCGTGTTGCATTATCGCGCCTTGAAACTCGGCGTTCAGGCACCGCGTTACTGGGAAACGGGCGACAACGACCGGGAGTTTCGTTTCAACAATTATCTGAGCCGGTTTCACTGGCGGCACATCGATCTCATGGATGTTCTGGCCGGTTTCCAGATGCGCGGCAGGGCCAGTCTCGACCAGGCGGCCGTTATGCTCGGCTTTCCAGGCAAACTGGGCATGAGCGGTGACCAGGTATGGCCCTGCTGGCTGGACGGCGGCATCGAGAAAATTCGAAATTACTGCGAAACAGATGTGCTCAACACTTACCTCATATACCTGCGCTTCGAATTCATGCGCGGCAATCTTGACGCGAAAGACCTTGAGCGCGAGTTGGATCTCGTTCGATCCACACTCACGGAAATGAATGAGCCTCACCTGAACGAGTTCGCGGCGGCATGGACTGACAGTCCGCACGCATCATCTTGAAGGACTGTTGCTAATGGCACGGCGTGAACCGGAAGTCGCGCGTATCGTTTCGACGACGCACGATGGGCGAGGCATCGCCGATGTTGCCGGCAAGAAGGTCTTCGTGGCAGGCGCGCTCGAGGGTGAAGAGGTGCGTTTCCTGCGACGTAAAATTCGTCGCAAGTTCGATGAGGCCGAGTTACTTGAGGTCCTGCAGTCCAGTCGCTCACGTATCGAGCCGCGTTGTGAGGCTTTTGGCCGTTGCGGTGGTTGTTCGTTGCAGCATATCTCCCAGCAGGAACAACGCGAACTCAAGCAGCGTTCGCTGCGAGACAACCTGCAACGCATCGCTGGTGCAGAACCTGAAAACTGGTTGCCACCAATCTACGCGACCGGCAAGGAGGGCGGCTGGCATTATCGCCGGCGTGCCAGGCTGGCGGTCAAGGATGTGTACGCCAAAGGACGAGTGCTGGTCGGTTTCCATGAACGCCACGCGCCGTTTGTGACGGACATGCATCGCTGCGAGGTGCTGGCAGATCCTGTTGGGAATCTGATCGATCCTCTGATCGAACTCATTGAGCGTCTCAGTATTCGCAGCCGTCTGCCACAAATTGAGGTGGGCATCGGTGACAATGCCGTCGAACTCATTTTCCGCGTTCTCGATCCGCCGAATGATGACGATCGCGCGGCGATGATCGGGTTTGCGCGGCAATACGACGTGCGAGTCTCCCTGCAGACTGGCGGACTGGACTCCGTTACGGCTCTTTATCCGGACCCCGTGCCGGAGGCCTTGTCTTACGATTTGCCCGATTTCGATGTCAGGATTGAATTCGAATCCACCGATTTTGTACAGATCAACGGTCCGGTCAATCGTTTGCTGGTGACAGCCACCATTGAGCTCTTGCAGGTTGAGACGCATCACCGCGTTCTCGATCTTTTTTGCGGCATCGGAAATTTTACCTTGCCTCTGGCACGACGTGCCGGTGAGGTATTGGGGATTGAAGGAGAACAACGACTGGTGGAGCGCGCACGCGCCAATGCCGTGCTCAACGACATAGGCAACGTGGCATTCCTGAAGGCGGATCTTTTCGAGATTGACGGCAACGAATCCTGGTTACGCGCCGGCTGTGATCGCCTCCTGCTCGACCCGGCGCGAAGCGGCTCGCTGGAACTCATCAAGCACATCGACGTGCTCGGGCCAGAGCGCATCGTTTATGTTTCCTGCCACGCCGGCACGCTGGCGCGCGATGCGGCGGAGCTGAGCGGGCAAGGAAATTACCGCATGACGGCAGCGGGAATTATCGACATGTTTCCACATACCGCCCATGTGGAGTCAATTGCGGTCTTTGAGAAAGTGGCGAAAAACAAATAGTTATTGGATATTCATAGATTCTGTCTAAGAAAAAGCACAGACGTCTTGAACCTGCGCACATTCGCGCTAGTCTTTAGCGCATGTCACTGGGACCCGTCATGCTGGATGTTGAGGGCTTGAGCTTGAGCCCTGCGGATCGTGAGTTGCTGCGGCAGCCCGCGGCAGGCGGGATCATCCTTTTCAGTCGCAACTACGAATCACCCACACAGCTTGCGGATCTGGTCGCCGAAATTCGAGCCGTCCGCAGTCCACCTTTGCTCATTGCCGTGGATCACGAGGGCGGCAGGGTGCAGCGCTTTCGCAATGGCTTCACCGCCATTCCGCCGATGCGCCAGCTCGGTCATCGCTACGACACGGATCCCGTGGCTGCGATCGCGCTGGCGAAGACCGCTGGCTGGATGATCGGTGCAGAATTGCGGGCGATGGGAATTGATCTCTCGTTCGCACCTTGTGTGGATCTTGACTGGGGCGTAAGCGAGGTGATCGGCGACCGTGCGTTCCACAAGAAACCCGCCATCGTGGCAGAGCTTGCCGCTGCACTCGCGCGTGGCATGCGCGATGCCGGCATGGTCGCGGTCGCAAAACATTTCCCCGGCCATGGCGCTGTGGTCGCCGATTCTCATAAACGGTTGCCCGTGGATCGCCGCGAGTTCGGCGACGTGCTCGATGACATGCAGCCCTATGAGATCTTGATAAGACAGCGATCGATTGGTGCCGTAATGATGGCTCACATCGTTTTTTCGGAAACGGATGCGTTGCCCGCGGGATTCTCCTCCTACTGGATCGGAAATCAGTTGCGTGGCCAACTGGGTTTTGACGGTGCCGTGTTTTGCGATGATCTCAGTATGCAAGCCGCGTCCGCCTATGGCTCCGTTCCGAAACGAGCCGCTCTGGCGCTGGCCGCCGGCTGCGACATGGTGCTGGTTTGCAATGATCGGCAGGCAGCGAGTGCGACCGTTGCATCACTGCACGATTATTCGAAGCCGACTTCATTGGTGAGGCTCGCGCGATTACACGGCACTGGCAACCTGTCGCGTGAGAGTCTGCTCGCGAGTGATGTGTGGCGAAAGGCGTCGGCACAGTTGCGACGATGGTCTGACAGGCCCGATCTGGAGTTGGATGCCTGACTGGAATTTGGCTGGCAGTCGTGAACTGCGGCATGGTATTTTCTTGCACGATGAACGAACATTCGAGTGATGAAGTTGCGGCGTGACATTCTGGAAGAGCTGGTAGCTGGTTCAGCTGAACCGTTGCTGGTGGCTCGTATTGACAGCCCTGACTGGCCAGTGGTGCTGAACAATGGTGCATTTGCGGCGATTGCGAGCGACTCCAAGTCGCTCGGGAAGCCGCTTGCCGATGTTGTCGAAGCGCTGGCAGGGCGGGAATTGGCATTGGAGGTTAGTGAAACCATTCGTTCCGGGCAGGCAGCGTCCATCCCGGTCGAGCTGCGGGGCAAGGAGTATTTGCTATCTCTTATGCCGCTTGCGGATAAGGCCAGCGGCAATGCGGATGCGGGGCAGTTTTATGCGGTCTACTGGCGCATCGCCGGTGGCCATGGGGCTTCTTTGGGCGACCAGGAAGCGCGCCAGGCATTGCTCAAGGCCAAGCGCCGTATTCGCGACCTGTCCCGTGATGATCCCGTCACTGGTCTCCTGAATACTGCCGCTTTCAAGGATGTGCTGGCCCACGATTTTTCGGTTGCGATGCGGGAAAAAACGACCCTGGCCCTGGTGGCTTTCTCCCTGGACCATTTTGACGATTACCTGCATGTGTTCGGTCGTCATGCCGCGGACTCCTGTTTGCGGCGCGCGAGTCAGGCTGTTCGCCGTTGTTTGCGTCGTGCGAGCGATGTTGCGGCCCTTGTCAAAGGCGGGCACGGCGATAGTCTTGTGGTCTTGTCGCATGCGTCCGATGAGACGAAAGTGCGTGAATTTGCCACGCGTATCGGTGTGGCGGTGCGGGAACTCGGACTGCACCATCCACGCTCACCCACATCCAAATACGTCACAGTCTCATTCAAAATTTCAATGCTGCAGGCCGGCGACGGTGGTGTTGATGCTGAGGAATTCTTGCAGCGCGTGTTATAGGCTAATTCGTTGCATCCAGTACGACTGGCGCGGCTTCAAAGTCGATTTCCTCGTCTTCCTCCGGCACCTCGTAACGAGTGACCTTTGCCAGCACGCCAAACTTCGGGTGGTCAAAATACCGAATATCCCCGTTCTTCATGATACGGTTTTCAATGATTCGATAGTGCAGGGCGGGCGCCAGGATGTCGGCATATATCAGGTAGCCGAAAGCGTCGATATAACCCCGCTCGAAGCCTGAAGTGGCTGCCGGCAGGATGGGTTCTTGTGTTGCGGTCGACTCCCCATCCATCGAAATGTCGATGACGAGGTGCAGGAATCGGCTGAGATACAACTTCAGATTGCCATCGAATTTCAGCGGTAAGTTGCCCAGCCGGCGCAGGCGAATCAACGGAGTTTCCTCTTCGGCCAGTGTCGCTTGTGTCCAGCCGGCCCACATTACCGGCTGGTAGGCATCAAGCAAGAGCAGTTCTTCGTGAATTTCCGTCATCGTCAGCTCGTCCGGCATCAGTATCTTCAGGTCGATGCGATCGCTGGCAATCAGTTCAACGAGTTCTTCATCTTCAAATTCGACCAGAAAATCGCCGTATTCCGGCACCGAATCCGCAACGGCGCCCTCTCCGGGCATGAACACGGATTGCGTCTCCTCTTGCACCTCCGCGAGGGTCGCTGCAGCTTCCATCGGCTCATCGACCGCCGAGGGAAGAAAAATTTCGCTACCTGATGACACGTTGTCCGCATAGGAAAAGACAATGATTTCCACGCTGTAGCGCGGTAATTCTTCTTCGGGCGCTGGCGTATCAGCGCTCGGCAGGGGGGCTGTTTGCTGTGCGCCAGCCGCCATCGCCAGGCAAGAAATCCCCACAAGAACCGTTGCCACGCGCCAAGAACTCACTGCCCTGTGCGGGTTGTTCGGTTGCTCTTCAAGCCTGCCAGGTGACATCCAATGCACTCCAAATTACGCGGCCGGTGTCTGCGATGACCCGCTATCCGGAGTCAGCACATCCAGTAATCGTTCGACTTGCCGAAATCGAGAGTCGCAATCGCTCAGGTCGAGCTGAAACTGTAGCCGATGTGCGCCTTTCATGCGATACGTTCGTCCTTCATTGTGGATAAGTTTGCTCACAGTGAGCGGATCGACCTGCGGTTTTTCATTAAAGCGCACATAGCCACCGTCGCCGGCAGCGTCTATTTTCTCGATGCCCAGCGCCGCCGCCTTAAGCTTGATGGCGGCAATTCGCATGAGATTTCCGGCCGCTTCCGGCAGCAGGCCAAACCGGTCAATCAACTCGACCTGCATGTCGCGCAGTTCCTGCCTGGATTTTGCGCTGGCAATTCGCTTGTAGAGAATGAGTCTCAAGTGGACATCCGGCACGTAGTCTTCGGGTAGCAAGACGGGCATATGCAGATTGATGTCGACACCGGCGTTGAGCGGCTTGTCGAGCTGCGGATCGCTCCCTGCTTTCATTGCCTCGACCGTCCGGGTGAGCAGTTCCGTGTACAGGGCAAAACCGATTTCCTGAATCTGGCCGCTCTGGGTATCGCCCAGAAGTTCGCCGGCACCGCGAATCTCCAGGTCGTGGGTCGCCAGCGTGAATCCCGCGCCCAGCTCTTCGAGGGAGTCGATCGCTTCGAGTCGTTTGATCGCATCCGCGGTCATTGCTGCACGGGGGGGTACCACCAGGTAGGCGTATGCGCGGTGATGCGAGCGGCCGACACGGCCGCGCAACTGATGCAATTGTGCGAGTCCGAATCGATCGGCCCCGTTGATGATAATCGTGTTGGCTGTTGGCACATCGATGCCGCTCTCAATAATTGTCGTGCACAGCAGGACGTTGAAGCGGCGGTGATAGAAATCGAGCATGACCGCTTCAAGTTCGCGTTCCGGCATTTGTCCGTGACCGACACGGATATTGGCCTCGGGAACCAGCGTCGCAAGTCGCTCGCCCATGCGGCCGATGTCCTTGACACGATTGTGTATGAAGTAGACCTGGCCGCCCCGTTTGATTTCGCGCAGGCAGGCCTCCCGAATCATCGCGTCGCTCCACTGGCTGACAAAGGTTTTCACGGCCAGTCGTTCAGGGGGCGGCGTGGTAATGAGTGACATCTCACGAATACCACCCAGTGCCATGTTCAATGTTCTTGGAATGGGCGTTGCGGTCAGTGTCAGCACATCGATTTCACTCTTGAGTGACTTGATCGCTTCCTTGTGTCGCACACCAAAGCGATGTTCTTCATCGATGATGATGAGTCCAAGATCGCGGAAATCCTTGACGTATTGCAACAATCGGTGGGTACCGATCACAACGTCGACCGTGCCGCGGCGCATTTCCCGGACAACGTCCAGAACCTCACCGCGTGAGCGAAAGCGTGAAATCACCTCAATGTTGACGGGCCAGTCCGCGAAGCGGTCCTGAAACGTCTGGCCGTGCTGTTGTGCCAGCAGGGTGGTGGGAACCAGTATCGCGACCTGCTTGCCACCATGTACGGCAACGAAGGTAGCTCGCAAGGCGACTTCCGTCTTGCCGAAACCGACGTCGCCACAAACGAGTCGATCCATGGGCTGGTCGGACGCAAGATCGTGCAGCACTTCCTTAATGGTTCGGGCCTGGTCTTCGGTCGGTTCGAACGGGAAGCCGTCCTCGAATGCCCGGTATTCCGCTTCCGGCCAGCGAAAGGGATGTCCGCGCCTTGCCGCCCGTCTTGCGTAGATGTCCAGCAGTTCAGCGGCGACGTCACGAATCTTCTCGATCGCCCGGCGCTTGGCCCTGGCCCACTGATCGCTGCCGAGTCGGTGCAGCGGGGCATTTTCCGGTGATGCGCCCGTGTATCGCGAGATCAGGTCGAGTGCGTGTACGGGCACGTACAACTTGGCGTTATCTGCGTATTCGAGGTGCAGGAACTCGCCGGTGACGCCACCGGCCTCGAGTGTGATCAGCCCAAGATATCGACCGACGCCGTATTCTTCATGCACCACCGGTGATCCGACCTGAAGGTCGTTGAGTTGCCGGATAATGGTTTCAGGATCGCGTTCCGCGCGCCGCCGCCGGCTGCGTTGCTGCGGCTTGTTACCGAACAGCTGGTGTTCGGAAATGATGGCCAGGTGCGCATCCGGCAACAGCACGCCGTCTTCAATCGGGGCGACAGCGACACCGATCTGGTGCGTCGAATCAAGAAAGTCCTGCCAGCGTTCAATGCGTTCGATATCCAGCCCATGTCCGCGCAAGAAATCGAGCACACTTTCTCGTCGTCCCGGCGAATCGGCGCTGAAGAGCACTCTGCCGTCGAATTCCTGCAGAAAGCGCATTAACGCAGCGGAAGCCTCTTCGTAGCGGCTTTCTATCCTGAGAGCAGGTGGCACCCGGGTCGTGGCGTTAAAGACCTCAGCGCCATCGGGCAGCGTATGGGCGCTGTATGCAACCCGTCGAAACGCAGCGATCTGGCGTTGCAGCTGCTGCGGTTCAACGAAACTCTCCGCAGGCTTGAGAATGGGGCGTTCTGTATCATGCTGCAGGCTCTCGTAGCGTTCTTCGACAGCCGCCCAGGCGTTGTCGAGGAGGTCTTGCAAATCCGCCGGAACCAGCAATACCGAATCGGCTGGGCAGTAGTCGAGCAGGGTCGCTGTTTCCTCAAAGAACAGCGGCAGGTAGTATTCAATGCCACCGTGAGCAATGCCGTTCGAGATGTCACTGTAGACCCGGGATTTACTCGCTTGCCCTTCGAATCGTTCCCGGTATCGCCGTCGAAACAGGCGAATAGCATCCTCATCGAGCGGGATTTCTCGTGCCGGCAGGATATTAAGTGAGGTGACGGTAGCGTCCGATAGCTGCGACTCCGGATCAAAATATCGCAACGACTCAATTTCATCGTCGAAAAAATCGATCCGGATGGGCTGCCCGGAACCCATCGGGAATATATCCAGCAGCGCCCCCCGAACGGCGAATTCACCGTGTTCCCCGACGAGCGGAACGCGCAGATAGCCGGCCGCAGCCAGTGAGTCCACGAACTCCTCACGATCCAGCGTCTGGCCAGTGTGGAGATTGAGCGTGCGTGCTGCGATGTAATTTCGCGGTGGCATGCGCTGCAGCAGCGTCGGTGCCGAGACAATCACAATGCCGCTCTTCTGCGTGGGCAGGGCGCTCAAAACAGACAATCGTTGCGAGACGATATCCTGGTGGGGCGAAAAGTTATCGTAGGGGAGTGTTTCCCATTCGACGAAATGCGAGATATCGCAACCATCGCCGGCGAAATAACGAATCTCTGCTTCTATCTGATCGGCTTGTCTGGGCTCCGGAGCGAGTACGATCAGCGGCCGTTTCGAACTGCGCCAAAGATCCACGGCCGCGAGGGCGGCGCTGGCGCCAATCAGGCGTCCGATTGATGTGATTTTCCCGCTCAGTGGTGGCGGGATCAGTAGGGGTGCGCGAATCACAGGGTTTGCCGGCGGAAATTCAGCCGACGATTATGGCACAAGCGCGGCAGCCGCGCTGCCGCGAAATGCTAACGTAAAACTACCGTTTTGTGACGGCGTGAATGACTCGGTCGTATTCGAAAAACACCACGAAATTTGCGTATTCCCAACGCGCGATCGGAGGCTCGCCGACCGCAGCCTGGCTTGATTGCGGGTTGCCGTATTCTGCTTCGACGTTCGTCTGGCTCATGCCGCGTGTAGGTTTGCCCGCTTGTTCGAATCGTGCGGCGTTTTCTGCAGCACCCATTTGCAGTGTCTCGGCGTGGGCAAAAGTCGTGCACGCTGAGGCGACGGCAACAAGGACGAAGGCTTTAAACTTGGACATCGAATTCTCTCCACTTCATTACTCGGCGACTATAGCACCCGCCAGCAGGCTGCCACTATCTGCCGGCAAGGAAAGTGTGACTGGCATCACACTCCCCGCAATCCAGTGACAGTGAGCCTATTTAATTCATGTTTAATTCGGTGACAGTGAGCCTATTTAATTCATGCTTCCGTTCCGGTCGGCACATTAAATAGGCTCACTGTCACCGAATTAAACATGAATTAAAATACAGGGTATCGAATATGCTTTAATGCGCCCGATGATCAATGCTGTCGAACTCTTTATCGGGCTGCGCTATCTGCGTGCCAAGCGTCGCACCCGCTTCGTTTCCTTTATCAGCGGCATCTCGCTGGCCGGTATTGCGCTCGGCGTTGCAGCACTGATTGTCATTCTCTCCGTCATGAATGGATTCGAGGGCGAATTGCGCAGCCGCTTGCTGAGCATGACCGCGCACGGCTACCTGACCGGTGAAGACGGCTCTGTCTCTGACTGGCGGTCGCTGCGCGATACCATGCTCGCGGAGGAAGGCCTCGTTGCCGCTGCACCGTATGTGGCGATTGAAGGCATGGTGCGGACAGGGCGAGGTCTCCGCGGCGTCCTCGTCAATGGTATTTCTCCCGAATTTGAGAAGGCTGTATTGGGCCGCACGATTAACTTTGTTGTCGGTGATCTGGATGTGCTGCAAGCGGGCTCAAACAGTATTGTGCTGGGTCGACTGCTGGCCCTGGATCTGAACGTGCACATCGGTGATGGCGTCGTGCTGCTGATGCCACGACCGGCGGCCGGTGGAACCCTGCAACCGGTGCTTGAACGATTTATTGTGCGCGGCGTTTTTGAGGCCGGCGTGCAGAATCACGACGCGTCGCTCGCACTCGTGCATATAGACGATGCCGCTCGCATGATGTCGTTCGATGATGAAGTGACGGCGGTACGATTCCTCGCAGCAGATGTGATGGCTGCCCCGGTCATCGCGGGCAGACTGCAGGAGAAACTGGGTGACGATTTCCGTGCCAGCGACTGGACGATTGAGAACGCGAGCTATTTTCGTGCCATACGTATTGAGAAAATGATGATGTCGCTGCTCCTGTCGCTGATCATTGGTGTTGCAGCGTTCAACATTGTTGCCAGTCTGGTCATGGTGGTTACGGACAAGACCGGCGACATCGCAATTTTGCGCACACTCGGCATGGGACCCAATGGGGTCATTCGCATATTCTTTGTTCAAGGCGTCATCATCGGCTGGCTCGGTGTTTTTCTTGGCGTTGTTACGGGCATTGTGCTTGCCATCAATGTTCCCGTGCTGGTGCCGGCGCTGGAACAGTTTTTCGGTTTTCAGATTATGCCGGGTGATGTGTATTACGTGACGCGCATCCCCTCCATTCTTGAGGCAGAAGACGTCACGATTATCGCCGTCGCTGCATTTATTCTGACATCATTGGCCACCCTGTATCCTGCGCGCCGTGCCGCGCTGGTGGACCCGGCCATCGCCTTGCGATACGAGTAGACCGATGCCAGGTCACTACGAATTCTGGGTGGGGAGGCGTTACGTCCGGTCGAAGAGCGGCAATGGCTTCGTGTCCCTCATATCGGCGATATCCATGCTGGGCATTGCCATCGCTGTTGCCGTGCTCATCATCGTTCTGTCCGTCGTCAACGGCTTCGAGCGAGAGCTCAAAGACCGCCTGCTCGCCATGTCGGCGCATGCCACGATCGAAAGTCCGGATGGTGCGTTGAGTGACTGGTCCACGCACATCCAGGTGGCGGTCGAAAACGAGCGTGTCAATGCCGCGGCACCGTATGTCGATGGACAGGGTTTGCTCGTACTCGGTGAGCGTTTGAGTGGTGCACAACTGCGCGGCATTGAGCCGGCTCTCGAAGACAAAGTCTCCGGGATCGTTGACGTCATCACGGACGGTGATCTGTATACGCTCAAAGCAGGTGGGTTCAATATCGTGCTCGGCGTTGAGCTTGCGAAAGAGTTGCGGGCATCAATCGGCGACAAACTCACGGTGACGCTCGCCGAGGGCATTGTGACACCGGCCGGCATCATGCCCCGCAACAAACGATTTACCGTCAGCGGTATCTATCGCGTCGGCATGTATGAATTCGATCGTCGACTCGCCTTCATCAATCTCGGTGATGCACAACGCCTGTTTCGCATGGGTGACAGTGTCAGCGGTGTTCGCCTTGCAGTAACCGATATTTTCAGTGCCGCCGAAATTGTCAGGGAAGTGGCACTTGACGCCGGTGGTGGTGTTCTCGTCAGCGACTGGACGCGTCGCCATGTCAATTTCTTCCGCTCCATCCAGATCACAAAATCCATCCTGTTCGTCATCCTGTTGCTGGTGGTCGCGGTTGCGGCCTTCAATATCGTATCGACACTGGTCATGGTGGTTAAGGACAAGCAAGCGGATATCGCCATCATGCGCACAGTGGGAGCGCGACCCTTGAGCATAATGAAAATATTCGTCATACAAGGCAGTATCATTGGCGTGATCGGTACCTTTCTCGGACTCGTATTCGGTGTGCTCTTTGCCTTGAATCTTGAGACCATTGTCGGCGCCGTCGAAACCATTTTTAGCATCAAGTTTCTTGCCGCCGATGTCTATTTTATCAGTGACCTGCCGGCAGAATTACGTCTTGGAGATGTTGTGACGATCTGTACCATTGCCATGCTGCTGGCCTGTTTGTCCACTTTGTATCCCGCCTGGCGTGGTGCGCGCATGCTGCCCGCGGAGGCATTGCGCTATGAGTGACGCGTTGCAGGCCGTCAATGGCGACGGGCCGGTGCTGGAGTGCCGCAACGTTGTGCGCCAGTTCGCCGAAGGCGCGTCAATGCTCGAGGTCTTGTCCGGCGTGAACCTCGAGGTCAAAGCGGCAGAGCGCCTTGCCATCATCGGCACATCCGGCTGCGGAAAAACCACGCTGCTGCAAATCATGGGTGGACTTGATGAACCTACCAGCGGTGAAGTGATCGTCGGCGGGCATTCAATGGCGCACACCAGTGAGGTTCAGAAAGGCGATCTGCGTAATCGCTACATCGGCTTCGTCTATCAATTCCATCACCTGTTGCGTGAATTCAGCGCAGAAGAAAACGTTGCCATGCCGCTGCTCATTCGTGGCGTCGCCATGCAAGAGGCGCTGGAGCGATCGCGGAAATTGCTTGATCGGGTCGGACTGGGTGAGCGACTGACGCACAAACCCGGCGAATTGTCGGGTGGTGAGCGTCAGCGTACCGCGGTCGCGCGGGCACTGATAACCGAGCCCGGTCTCGTACTTGCCGATGAGCCCACCGGCAATCTTGATGCAGGCAATGGTGAGCATGTGTTGCAGTTAATGCTGGAGTTGAACCGTGAGTTGCGGACGAGTCTTGTCATCGTTACTCATGATCATTCTATTGCGGCGCGGATGGATCGGGTGCTGGTGCTGGAAGACGGGCGGTTGCGGGAAGGTGACATCTAAGGGTGGTTGCTGATGGTGGTGCTGCGGACCCGTGTGGTGGGTTTAGGCTTTTTTTCGTTTTTTTCTTTTGCTGGCCAGGTAGTCGGCGATTGATGCGCGCCAGAGCAGGTCGAGGACGATGTAGCCTGTCAGTGAGAGTGCGCTGCCGAGCAGCAGGCAACCGAGGATGAGGGGTTGCCATACATTGCCAAAGCTTGCCGTTACCCAGGCGATCGACATTTCGAATTCGAAGGGTTGTGGCTCCAGGCCGAGGAGATGGAATCCGAGGCGGTAGGCAAAAATGTACATCGGGCCAATGGTCACAGGATTACTGGCAAAAGTGGTGACCGCGGCGATGGGGATATTCACTCGCAGTGTCAGTGCCAGCAGTACCGCCATCAATGCGTGGCCTGGTAGCGGCAAAAAAGAGACGAACAGGCCGATTGCGAATGCGGGTACTACCGTGCGACGGCGAATTCCCCATAAGTTGTGATCGTGTAGCAGGTGGTCAAACGGTGCCAGGTACCACTTGCCGTGAAACCAGTCGCGTTTAACTGCAAACTTCCTGAAAAACCGCCTTGGCATTCGTGTTCGATTCCGCTTCTATTCCATGACCGGCAAGTGGTCGGGAACGCATCATAACGAGAAACCGCTTGCGAGCGGAACATTGCGGTGGGTCTGCTTTCTTTTTGTACTCTTTTCTTGTCCGGCGCATATGCAATTCAGTTATTGCAACGCTTGCCCGCGGATGCCTGGTTGTATCTTGCGGTTCCTGCTACGTGTCTTTGTCTTGTCTGGAAACCATTGCGTCCGGTTGGAGCGTTGCTGTGCGGTTTCGTCTTGATCTGGGTGTCGGCACGCGCTGTTCTGCTGCAAAAACTGGCTCCGTCGCTGGTCGGTCTTGATCTCGAAGAGACTTTTCAAGTCATTGATTTTGTTGAAAACAAAGGGCCTTCGCTGCGCCTTGTGGTGATGCCGTTGGGCGCCAGCAGCCTGCCGAGAAAAATCCGCCTCAGTTGGTATGACGCAGCGGAGATTCCGCGGGTGGGTGAATGCTGGATGCTCACGGTGCGGCTCAGGAGGCCACGAGGTTTCTCGAACCCAGTCAGCTTCGATTACGAGGGCTGGCTGTTTCGGCAGGCTATCGGTGCAACCGGTTACGTTCGCGAGGGCGTGCGTGCCGAGAACTGTCGTCCGGTTTCTGCACTCACGCGCGTTCGCCGTCACTTTGTCGAGCGCATCTCCGCGGCGTTGCCCGATGATGAGGCGACGGCTGTCGTGATGGCGGTCACTGTCGGCGCACGACATAAAATCGGCAGCGAACAGTGGCGGCGATACGCGATCACCGGGACGAGCCATCTCATGGCGATTTCCGGATTGCACATCGGCCTTGCGGCGGGCGGCGGTTTTTTCCTGAGCTGGTGCTTGCTCGCGCTCGGTAATCGCTCCGGAAACCTTCATGATCAGGCTGCGGTCGCAGGTTTGCTGGTGGCCGCCCTGTACGCTGCCGTGTCCGGCTTTGCCGTACCTGCGTTGCGTGCCCTGATGATGCTGTCACTGGTGCTTGTCATTACCTTGCGGCGTCGCCCATTGGCACCCACGCGGATTCTTGCGCTGACTTGCATTGTGATGACGATGGCCGACCCGCTGTCGATTCTGACTCCCGGTTTCCAGCTGTCCTTCGCGGCCGTCGCGATCTTGTTGTGGCTCGCCCGGCTTCATCGCACCACGCATATCGACAGGCGGCTGCGACATCGACTGCAACGTGCCGCGGGCGAGCTTGTGCCGCTGCAGATCGCCCTTCTGCTCGGTCTCTTGCCGCTTACGGCCGCGCTCTTCGGTCGCGTCTCCTGGCTATCGCCGCTGGTGAACCTGATTGTACTGCCGGTGTTCAACCTGGTCACCGTGCCGGCTTCGTTGCTGGGTCTGCTGCTTGACGGGCCGTTCGAGGTGGTCGGCGATGCGCTGTTGAAAATGGCCTGGTACAGCGTTTCCTTTCTCCTGCGCCTGGTCGAACTCGCCGTACAGATTCCGCATGCGGAATTGAGAATTGCGAGTCTGGACAAGATCGCGCTTGCTTCAGTGGGGATCAGCATTGTGTGGGTCATTTTGCCGGCGGGCTGGCCCGGCCGTAAGCTGGCCTGGCTGGCGGGACTGGCGGCAGTGCTGCAGGTTGCACCGCGCCCACCGGCCGACTGCGTGGATATTCACGCGCTGGATGTGGGCCAGGGACTGGCCACCGTGGTGATTACAGAGTCTCACACGCTGGTCTATGACACCGGGCCGTCTTTTCGTTCCGGATCGGATACCGGGGCGCTGGTGGTGCTGCCTTTTCTGCACGCGCAAGGCATTGACGACATCGACGTCGTTATTGTGAGTCACGGAGACAATGACCATGCCGGCGGCATGCGGTCGCTCATCGCAGCTTCGAAGGTCGGCGCCGTACTGGTTGGCGAGCATTTAGCGGAACTGCCTGTATTGCAAAATCTCTGTGCAGCGGGGCAGAGCTGGCAATGGGATGGCATCAGGATCGCGGTGTTGCATCCTCGCGCAGATCAGGTTCGTGCAGGCAACGACGCCTCCTGTGTCGTCGAGATTCGTGCAGGCAGGCATGTCGCGCTGCTGACCGGTGATATTGAGCGGTCGGCCGAACAGCAGCTTGTTCGCCGGCAACGGCTGTCCGTTGCCGAGTTGGTGATGGTGCCGCATCACGGCAGTCGCACTTCGTCGCATGCAGCGTTCATCGCCGAGCTACGGCCACGGATTGCCATTGTTTCAGCCGGTTTCGAGAACCGTTGGGGGTTTCCCAAGAGCGATGTCGTGGAGCGCTGGGAGGCAGTCGGGACCGACGTCATCAACACGGCGTACGCGGGGGCCGTTGCGTACCGGATGTGTGCCGACAGCGGACTGCGGCTGCTGACAAGGCAACGACTCGACAATCGCCACATCTGGAATGATTAACATCCCGAATTTGCCCGTTCCAGGAGAAATTTTGATGCGGTCACTGTATATTTCGATTTTCCACAGGGACGGGTTGTATGGTCGATATAGTAAAAGCGGGCGGCTGGTTAATGGCGCCAATCATCCTGTGCGGCATTGTTGCCATAGGAATCATTCTGGAGCGCTATTGGACGCTGCAACAGAAGCGCGTGATTCCCGAGGATCTCACCAGCAAAGTGTGGGGTTGGGTAAAAAAAGACGCGCTGGATCAGAAGCAGATTCAGTTGCTGTACCAGGGCTCCGCGCTGGGCCAGATTCTGGCGGCCGGTCTCATCAACCGTGATCGTGAACGGTCCATCATGAAAGACAGCATTGAGGATACCGGGCGTCACGTCGTGCATGAACTCGGGCGCTATCTGGACGAGCTTGGCACGGTGGCTGCGATTACGCCCCTGCTCGGCCTGCTGGGTACCGTGATCGGCATGGTCAAAGTCTTCGCTGCCATTACGACGCACGGTGTGGGTGACCCGACGGTTCTTGCCGGCGGCATTTCAGAGGCACTGATTACAACGGCAGCAGGTTTGTCCGTCGCAATCCCGTCCCTGATCGGCTACCGCTATTACCGCAGTCGGGTGGATACACTGGTGGTCGACATGGAAAAAGAAGCGATCAAGCTGATTGAGGCGCTGCATCGCCGTCAGGAAAGTGAGAGCGCAAACGCGTGAAGCTGAACCTGCAGCCGAAAGAAGAGCCGGAAGTTAATCTGACTTCACTGATTGATGTGGTCCTGTTGTTGCTGGTGTTTTTTATGGTGTCGACCAGTTTTGTGAAGCAATCGAAAATAACCATTCGTTTGCCGGACGCAGAAGCATCGCCGCGAATCGATCAACCTGCCAACCAGATCGAAATCATGATTACGGAGCAGGGCACGTACCTGATCAATGGTCGTGAGTTGGTCAACAGCCGGCCCGCAACGATCCGCAACGCGCTGCAAGAAGTATCCAACGGCGATCACACCTTGCCCCTGACCATTAGCGCGGATGCCAATGCGCGTCACCAGTACGTGATCACCGCCATGGACGTGGCGGGCCGTCTCGGCTTCGTCGAGATCAGCATAGCGACCGTCAACGCACCGGCAGATCCGTGACTGAGACAGCCAAACTGCGCGTCGTCGATGTCTACAAGCGACTCTGGAAATACGTCACACCACACAAATTGATCGGCACCATCGCCGTCATTGCAATGGCATCCACGGCAATCATTGAAATGACCATGGTGGCTCTGGTCGAACCCTTGATGGATGAGGGACTGGTTGCGCACAATCTTGAAGCCATCAGCTGGCTGCCCTTCGCATTTATCGGCGTATTTATCGCCCGCGGGATTGCCGGTTTTTCGACCGAGGCGTCCCTGGGATGGATAGGCCGCAGCGTGATCAGTTCTTTGCGACGCGATGTCTTCGGAAAATTTCTGACCTTGCCGAGCCGCTTCATCGAAACGTCGTCGATTGGTCCGATGCTTTCTCGCATGACTTACAACGTCGAGATGGTGGCGGAGTCGGTGACCAGTGTAGTCACCATTCTTGTGCGTGATTTTCTGACCGTACTTGCGGCTATCGGGCTCATGCTCTATCAGAGTTCACGTTTGTTCGTTTCGGTGGCCGTTCTTTTACCGATCATCGCCGTGCTCATTCGCATTCTGGGCAAAGCGTTTCGCCGCTACAGCAGCAAAATCCAGGACTCTGTGGGCGAAGTGACCCAGGTAACCGATGAAGTCCTGAGTGCCAATCGCATCGTCAAAATTTTCGGTGCCCAGGATTATGAAATGCAGCGACTCGTCGCCGTTGATGAAGGTAACCGTCACCAGAATCTTAAACTCATACGCTCAAGATCGCTGGGCGTTGCCGTCACGCAGGTGGTTTTCGGTATCGGCATCGCCGGCGTTGTTTATCTCGCCGGCATAGAGTCCTCGGCAGGGCGCCTGAGCCCCGGCAGCTTCATGACCTTTTTTGGCGCGATGATGCTGATGATGCAACCATTGCGGCGCATAACCAATGTCAATGCGACTTTGCAGCGGGGCATTGCCGCGGGCAGGAGCTTGTTTCAAATCATCGACGAGCCGGACGAAGTGGATTCCGGAACGTATCGTGCCGATAAAGTGACCGGTACCGTTGAGTTTCGCAACATTCGTTTCTCCTACGGTGGTGATGTGCAGATTCTTGAAGATGTGTCGCTCAAGGTCGACGCGGGCACGTCACTGGCTATCGTGGGTCAGTCAGGCAGCGGCAAAACCACGCTGATCAGCTTGCTGCCAAGATTCTATGATGTGGATTCGGGTGAGATATTGCTGGACGGTGTGCCGGTGCAGGATTATGCGCTGGATGATCTGCGCGCACATATCAGCCTGGTCAGCCAGGATATCGTACTGTTTAACGACACCATCGCGAACAATCTTGCTTACGGTCAGCTGAAAACCCGCTCGAAAGAGGAACTCTTGCGGGCCGCAGAGGCCGCGCACGTTCTCGATTTCACCAGGGACTTGCCGGACGGTCTGGAAACGATGGTCGGGGATCGGGGCGTGTTGCTTTCCGGCGGCCAGCGGCAACGCATTGCAATCGGCCGGGCACTTCTCAAGAATGCGCCGGTGCTTATTCTTGATGAGGCGACGTCCTCGCTCGATACCCGGTCGGAACGCCGCATTCAGGAAGCACTGTCCAAATTGATGAAGAATCGCACGACACTGGTGATCGCGCATCGCCTTTCAACGATCGAGAACGCCGATAAAATCGTCGTGCTGGATAAGGGCCGGATCGTCGAGTCCGGCACGCACGATGAATTGTTGCGGAAGAACGGTCACTACGCGGACCTGCATCGACTGCAGTTCAATGACGAGCCAGCGGCTGCTGGCTGACGGTCGTGTCGGGGCGTGCTGAAAACTGGCTCAACCGGGTATGGTATGGAAATTCACGGTGGTACCTGGCCTTCCTGCCACTGAGCTGGCTCTACCGCGGCGTTAGCGGTTTGCGCCGCAAGCTGTACCGAAAAGGTATATTGCGTTCCTGCCAGGTGGGTGTTCCCGTGATTGTCATCGGCAATATCACACTCGGTGGCACTGGCAAGACACCTTTGACGATCTTGCTGGCGCAGGAATTGAAGCAACGCGGTTTCTCGCCGGGAATTGTCAGCCGTGGCTACCGTGGCAATGTTGGCTCGTTACCCGTGCCGGTCAGCGCGGACAGCGACCCTGCGCTGGTGGGTGACGAAGCCGTATTGCTGGCCATGCATTGTGCCTGTCCGGTTGTTGTGCACCCCGACCGGGTAGCGGCCGCCCGCGCACTGCAAGAGCAGGGTGTTGACGTTATCATCGCGGACGATGGTCTGCAGCATTATCGACTGGCACGTGATATGGAAATTGCCGTCGTGGATGGAGCAAGAATATGGGGCAATGGAAAAATACTGCCGGCCGGCCCGTTGCGCGAGCCGGTCAGCCGCCTGCGTCACGTGCAGCATGTTTTGCTGCAGACAGAGAACGAATCGCTGCGCATTCCAGGCTTAACGCAAGCAACGCCCGTCAGTCAATTTTCACTGCAGCCATCGGCTGCCCACCGCCTGGACAGTGCGGAAATTCGCTCGCTGGACACGTATAAGGGAACGCGTGTTCACGGTGTTGCAGCGATCGGCAACCCGGATCGTTTTTTCGACATGCTGGAGAAGCTTGGCATGGACGTTGTGCGACATGCGTTTCCGGATCATGCGACACTGACCGTCGCTGACCTCACCTTTGACGAGCCATGCGATGTCATGATGACGGAAAAGGATGCCGTAAAATGCCGCGGGCTGGAGAAAGATAATCTGTGGTATATCCCGGTGGCCGCGGTGATCAGTGAGTCACCGGATATCTCGTTGATTGAGCAAGTAGAGACATTGATAAAAGACCATGGGTGACTTTGTCGTAGTAATTCCTGCACGCTTTGCGTCCGAACGCTTGCCGGGAAAACCGTTGCGGCTGATTGCCGGGTTGCCGATGTTGCAGCATGTCTGGCAGCGGGCGATGGAGAGTGACGCGCAGGAGGTTGTCATTGCGACCGACGACGAACGCATCCGGGCTGCAGCGAGTGAATTCGGTGCGACGGTGTGCATGACGGCGGACAGTCATCGATCAGGTACCGAGAGAATCGCTGAAGTGGCGGAAAAGTTGGCGTGGCCGGACGATCAGGTGGTCATTAATCTTCAGGGCGATGAGCCCTTAATGCCACCTGCGGTGGTTCGGGCTTGCGCTGCTTTGCTTGCGGACCCTGTCGCCGATATGGCAACAATGGCCTCCCCGTTGCTTTCGTCGGACGACTTTCACGATCCAAACATCGTCAAAGTTTTGTTGGATGACAAAGGGTTTGCGCTTTATTTCAGCCGGGCCGCGATACCGTATTCCCGCAGCGACGATGGCAACAGTCTCGCCGCGAATACCGCGCAACACCATCATGGAATTTACGGCTATCGCTGTTCGGTGTTGCGAGACCTGGTGAAGGCCGAACCGTCGCCGCTGGAACGTTGTGAACGGCTGGAGCAATTGCGCGCCCTCAGCATGGGACTTAAAATCAAAGTTGGCTGCCCCGCACGGCGTCCGGGACCCGGCGTCGATACCGAACGCGATATCGAGGTCGCCAATGAACTGCTGCGAAAAAGTGCATCTTCAGCGCAGGGCAAGCGCAGATGATCTACGCTACTTAGTCACAATAGGACGGATTCATTTCGCCCGTTGTGTGGAAGTCCATGTACGTCGACGCCGCAAAAGTTGCGAACGCAGGCATGCCGTAGTCGCGTTGCGTATGCGGCAACAATGCGTGCTCAACGTACATGCTGTAGGTTTGCCCGGTCGCTAATGTTCCCGCAGGCACCACATAGTCTTTGGCCCGGAAGGTCAGAAAATCGACTTTTTCGAACGGCCGCCCGCTGTGCACCATGTCTTCCACGGTACAGCTGTCGATGGCGACAAATATCAGGTCATCCAGCACGCCATTTTCGTCGGCGCGGCCCTCAGTGAATGGGGGCCAGCTAATGATGAGGTCCCGGTTGGCGTCAACCTTGTCGAACGGGATTCGCCGGTCGTCCTGTTCGAAAATGATGATCGGTTGAGTCGGAAAGGAACCTCCCTCGAAGCTGACAACGCTACCGACTACATTTCCGCCCGGCGTACTGAACGTGAACTCAAATGCGCCCGACGGAAAGTTCCGTTCCAGTTCCTCATCCGTTTCTGCCTTGCCGCTCAGGTACATGACGTCTCCGATCTCATCGGACTCGGAATACCGGTATTCCAGCGGCCGTCTTTCGCTCACCGGGGCCGGGAACATAATGCTGGCAGCAGAAACTTCGCCGCCTGCAGCAATGAAAATTTCTGCGAAGAACAACGGTCCCAAATATTCCAGCGACGAGTCCATGTGTTGCTGATAACGTGCCACCTTGCCAATACCGTAGAAGGTGACATGGTTGCGAATGGTGTCACCGCCGGCATTTGGGGGTGGAACGTCGTCGGTTTGGGAGCAACCGATGAACAGGGGTGTCAGGCAGCAAAAGCAGATGATGCGTAGATGGATGGGCATTGTGGATCCCCGTATTTCGAGAGCTTCGTATTATGAAATGTCACACACCTGATCACAAATCGGCCAGAGTCGGTTGCGGGTGAAACACAAGCGAATAACCGTAACGACGAAATAAGTCTGCGAAACCGCCGGTGAGTGTGTTATTCGTTTGCATGGAATTCCGGAGACAGTATACTTTTCCCAATCCGGAAGGTCAGCGAGCGCAAGATAAGTAAACTGTCCGCGGAACTGGAGGGCGGACTCTGGCAATATTCCGGCTGCGAAGTGGCATCGCCGCTATCGAACGTTCAGCTGATTTCGGTAGCCAAAGAGTGCAGGCGATCCACCGGTATGAATGAACAGAATATTTCGCGCACCAGCGAAGAAACCCTTCCTGGTCAAGTCGATCAAGCCGGCCATGCATTTGCCACTATATACCGGATCCAATAACAGACCTTCCAGGCGAGCCACCTGCATAAGGGCTGCATTCATGTCGCTGGCGACTAGCCCGTAGCCAGCACCAACATAGTCGCAGTTCGCAATGACATCGTCGCGCGAAACAAGTCCCGGCATGCCCAGGTACTGCGCAGTCTTGCGCGCGAGATCAAGTACCCGTTGAGTCTGCACTGATTTGCTGGCATTAACTCCGATCCCGATGACCGGAGTGTTGCAGTGCATCGCTTTCAGGCCTACCAATAGTCCAGACTGGGTACCTGCACTGGCGGTCGCATGGACTATGTAATCAAATGACAGATTCTCATGCTTTGCCTGAGCCAATAATTCGCTCGCGCATTCGACGTATCCCAATGCACCGACAGGTGTGGAACCGCCGCGTGGAATAACGTACGGCACTTCGCCTCGATGTCGTACCTCATCCGCGACCGATTCCATGGTGGAGGTAGCGTCTGCACCGTCTGAGACAAAGTGCGTATTTGCGCCGTAAAGTTTATTCAGGAACGGGTTTCCCGAGTCAAGGTAGTCGACGTCGTCAATCGCAACCCGATGCTCAAGTATTAATTCGCATTTCAGGCCCAACTTGCAGGCAGCGGCGGCTGCCAGAGGGGGAAGATTGGACTGGACGGTTCCCATGGCAACTATTGTAGTCGCGTTTTGTCTCAATGCATCTGCTATCAGGAACTCAAGTTTCCGCGTCTTGTTGCCGCCGAACGCGAGGCCGGTGCAATCGTCGCGCTTCACATAGATTTCAGGACCACCAATGAACTGGCTTAGACGAGGAAGGTGTTCCAATGGCGTTGGAAAGTGTCCCAGTAAAACTCGGGGATGGCCGGACAAATCCATTATTCACCGATAAGACGTCCGGCAAGCGCATGCTGCAGCCGCGACAGTCCTTCCTGAATGATTTCCTGCGATGTGGCAAATGAGATTCGAAGATGATGGCGCGCACAGGTCCCGTAGTCGGAACCTGGCGTCACAATAATGCCTGAATCTTTCAAAAGGAGGTCGGATAATCGTGTGCTGTCGCCCCAATTTTCCGGAAATTCTGGAAACGCGTAGAAGCCGCCTTCCGGAACCGGGCAAACAATTCCACCAATCTGCTTGAGTGCGGAAACGATGATATTGCGGCGCTGCATGTATTCAAGTCGCATCCGCTCAACGTGTTGCATTCCATCAGCAAGTGCGACAATTGCAGCGTGCTGCACCATGCTTGCGGCACCACGTGTCGTGTAATGGTTTAGGCGTCCAAGCACTTGAGACAATGCGGGCGGGGCAACACAATAGCCGATCCGCCAGCCAGTCAGGGCGAACGACTTCGACAGACTGGTCGTAACAATCGTGCGTCTCTGTATTTCGGGCCCAAGCGAGGCAATGGAGATATGTTTGGCCTCGTCGAATACTATTTCGCTATAGACTTCGTCGACAATAATCCACAAATCGCGCTCTGTTGCAACGTCGGCTATCGCGATCAACTCCTGCCTGGTCAGAACCCGCCCGGTCGGGTTCCAGGGGGTATTGACGAGGATCGCCTTAGTCCGCGGCGAAACAGCGGCAGCAAGGCGATCGGCATCAATGACGAATCGTCCGTTAATTGTGGGCATGGGGACGCCAACAGGTGTCGCGCCGGTGAGTAAAATGACGTTTCGATACGGGTCCCAGAGTGGTTCGATGACAATCACTTCGTCCCCCGGATTGAGGACTGCTCTACTAACAATTGACAGCGCGCCGAACGTACCCGTTGTAATTACAATTTGATCGGGATCTACCGTCAAATTGTGTTGGTCAGCCTCAAATCGCGCCACTTGCTCGCGCAATTCAGCTAGACCGCGCGGGTCTATATAATGACTATGGCCGGCCTCTATGGCTCGAATTGCAGCATCTGCAACAGGCGCCGGGACGTCGAAATCGGGCTCACCTGGCCCCAAGTCAATGACCTTGATACCGGACCTCGCGATCGCATCCGCCTTTCGCCGCATGTTGACGATTGTAGAGCCGCCTATGGATTGCGCGAAGTTTGAGATTTCTAATGACATTCAAGATCTACCCTGTTGTCCATAATGTCTGCGGATTCCTTGCACATCAAATTGCTGATCGAAATCATCTATGCGACGTCAGACTTCTTGATTCGTAAGCGGGTTAGAAAGAACGGGATAAGTCCGACGACAAACAGACCACCGAGCATTGCCCACGAATCAATGGGCGATTGTGAAACGACCCACAAACACAAGATGAATGCGACGACAGGAATCGTATAGCCACCGGGGATGCGAAACGAACGAGACACCGCGTCGTCGTCTGCCTGTCGCTTAATTACAGGCAGTGCCGCAATACAGATTAGGTAGGTGATCAGGCGTGTAAGCGAAGTAGCGATTGCCAAACGTACGAATGATCCGGATAGGGCGAGAAGCATCGCCAGACCACCAAGAAACATCACCGAGTTTGCCGGCGATGAGAATCGATTGTGAACCTGACTGAACCATTTCGGCAACAGACTGTGTTCTGCAAGGGCAAATGTCAGCCTGGGTCCTGCCAACATGGTGCAGGAAAGGTTGCCACCGATCGAAAAGACGGCCGCCAGCGTAATGGCAACAACTCCGGCAGTTCCAAGCAGAACGCGCCCAACATCGACAAGGGTTGCCTCCGGATCGGCCGGTCCCGGCAATACCGAGATGTAGACCAGCATAATCAGGAAATAGAGAACGCCGGTCGCGATGACGGTGAGTATCATTGTTTTTGGGATGGTCGCTCTTGGCTTTGTGGTTTCTCCAGCCGTGATTAACACCGTCTCGAAGCCCACGAATGCGTACATTAATAAGAGAGTCGTGCCGCCGAGGTCCTCGATCACAGGCAGACTGGCCGGTAGCATAGATTCCGGCGCAAAATACTGCACGCCCAAAATTATCATAACGACAAGTGGTACAACTTTGAGCAGCGTGAAAAACGTCAGTGTTCGCATTCCATTCTTGACGCCGAACACATTGATCGCTGTCAGTCCGCCAAGTACGATAACAATCACAGCACCTCTTCCAAACTCGGTGCCAAACCACGGCTAAAGTGCGCCGAGATAAATTGCCATGACGTTCGAATTGGCGGCAAGTGCGACCGCGCGGCTAATGTAGTAAATCCAACCAGTGCTAAATCCGATAAGCGGGCCGAACGCGGTGGTCGCATACAATACAGGTCCACCCGATTCCCGGAAATAGCTGGATAGCTCGGCAAATGCCAGCACGACAGTGGTGAAAAGCACACCAGCGGCCAGGAACAGCCACGGGCTCAATATTCCCGCCTTCGACGCGACGATCGAGGGCAGTGCGAATATACCAGCGCCAATCATCCCGTTCAAAACGAGTAGGGCACTACCAAAAACTCCAATGCTACGGATCAGGTGGCGCTTTCGATCAGCAGTGGAATTCTTCACGCGACTGGAGCCGACATGAGCCTGGCGTCAGGTGCCCGTTCAAATGAAGTGGCATCGATCATCTATAACGGCAATGCTGTCGTGTATTTCACTTCGGACAAAGTAATGCTGGAATTTACTTCCTGAATACCCGGTAATTTCGAAAGTTTTTCGAAAAAAAACTTCTCGTACTGCTCAATATTCTTGACAACGATTCTTAAAAGGAAATCAACAGGCCCTAACATGACGTGACATTCCAGCACCTCAGGGTAATCGCGAATCGCCTTTGAGAATCCGTCGCGCTCATGCGCTGATATCCTGACCTGCGCAAATATCTGAGTATCAAAGCCGACTTTCCTGCGGTCAAGCAGGGCGACTTCTCTGCGAATGAATCCGGCGTCCCGCAATCGTTGCATGCGACGCGAGCACGACGATTGGGAAAGCCCAATTGATTCGCCGACTGAGGCTGCCGATAGCGTGGCGTCCTTTTGTAGCTGATTGAGGATCTTACGGTCGGTACTATCGAGGTCTTTCGATTGCATAAAAATATCCATAAAAAACGATAATATGCATATAATAGCTAATTAAATATACTAAATCGAGTAAATTATCACAATATTGTCAAGATATTGATCTATAATAGTCGTCTTAAGTCGATTTGCCTACGAGAACAGGCAGCAGGACAATAATGCTTGGAAGTCAGGATGAGGTCAGTACAGGCCGGCCCTTGGGGAATGAGTGGCGGCCAAAAGGCAGGCGAATCGGGGGATGCTCACAGTACTGTTCGGCTATAGAGATCGAGATTATGGCCGACACAGATCCGTGTTTCTTGTCCCGCGCATTCGGCTTACTTGCTACGCTCGACATAACTCCGGACTATTGGTCTGGTACGGTATTGAACGATCAAACCCAGCTGACGTTCCATTTCAAAACGAGTAACGCGAAAAAGACCGATCTACTTGTTCGAAAACTCAATCAACTGACATTGATCCGTGCTGTATCTATCCATGAAGCCAAGAAAGCACCTTCGTCAGCGGACATGGAGGTCCGCGCTTTCTGTGCAAGGGCTTTAACCATGGTTGCTGTTAATATTTGCCGCATTAAATTACCGCCTGGCTACAAGACAGGCTACAAGTTTATTGGCATGCCCGCGGATCTTGATGGATGGGCTCGGACAACAATATCTGGAAAAACAAAACGTTATGGATAACAAGCCACTGATCAGCATACTATTCGTCTGCATGGGCAATATACGAACACCGTATGGATAAAGGGTTTCAGCCAAAAAAATAAGAGGCTGCCTCTTATTTTCGTGATTTTGGGACTATCGACCTCGAATTCGCACCGATGGTTTTGGCTGGGTTCTTTACCGTTAACCCGTCCCGGATACGAGCGATGGCGCGGCGGTGAACGTTAGGCAGGTAGCTCGATTCTGATCACATCGGGTGTGTAATAACGTGCGGTACTTTTTCGGTCTTTGTGGCCTGCCACTCGCTGAGCAAACTGCTCGCCATGGCTCGTTGTTAGGTCTGTAAGCCGCTTTCTTCTGAGGTCGTGGAAAACGACATTCTCGATTCCGGACTTGGCTCGCACGCGCCACCAATATGTGTCCACCGTGCGGTCGGACACATTTGTATTGTGTTTGTTGGTGAAGACGTAAGGTGAAAGAACCTTGCGACCTTTTCGTAGTTCATTAAACAACTGGCCGAGTTCTCCGCCGAGCGAAAAGGCGACAGGCGTCTTCGTTTTCTGATGCACAACGTACAATGCGCCGTCTTTCAGATCTTTCCACTGAATGGCAACAATATCGCTTTTTCTCAGGGCAGTAAGATAAGCAATTCGAATAAGTCGAGCCATTTGGAAATCAGCGGAATCGACAAGCAGTTGAAGTTCTTCGTCCGACAGATACCTGCGACGTGCTTCTTCCTTGTGTTTGCGCATATGTTGCAATGGGTTGTTTTCGATCCAGCCCCAACGTACAGCTTCATTCAGCATTACGGAGAGGAGGCTGATCTGGCGATTTGCGGAAACCTGGTATTTCGACTCATCAAGATACCGTGCAGCATCCATTTGCCGAATGTCTGATATTGGTACAGGGTTGAAGACAGCCCGCAGAGGTTTAACCCAGGAGCGAAAAGATCGTTGGGAGTTGTCCGAGTAGCGGGGGTAACAATCAGCTTCAAATCTGTCGGCCAATTCGGAAAACTTCTTCTCCGGATCGCCTTTGTCGTCGATTCCTTCCAGTTCGGCGTAGCGCGCGGTTGCTGAGGCGTAGTCTTTCCCGAGCGCAATCCACTTCTGCTTTCCGTCGACATACCTGGTCAGGTAATAGCGACCGTGCGATAGTCGCATGCGTTCTGGCAAATGCTTGTTGCTACGCCTTTTTCTTCCCATCGTGAAGCCTCTCGAAACGAGGCCGCGATCGTGGCCTGGACCTCGTTGTTCCACCCAGCCGTTTTTCAACAACTGACTTTAGCACGACCGGGAAGCCGGCGGCGTTCACCTCAAACGGAAAGGAGTGTTGCGCCAACCATTTGGCTTGATGTCGCAGGCGCTTCCGGCCGGTTAATGATTCGATTTCAGATGCGGATAGGAACACGAGAGATCGCTTTTGAGGATTCGTTTAGTTGGGACGGTCTGCTATAAGCCCAAATAGACGCTAACGACCTGTCGCCGCTCGTGCCCAAGCTCCCGACTGAGGATGAGCCGCGCCTGACGGTCCGTCTCTCGTTGCTCGTGAGTTAGGGATTTGGAGCTTGGCCCACCAGCGATTGGTGATTTCCAGCCGGTCAGTTCCTCGTATCGTTGCTGTGCATAGGCGTGGCGAAGGCCGTGCATTTTGGACAGGCCCGCCCGCAGGACGTGCCCATCATAGATACGAACTTGCTGTTTGTAGTTTCGCGAACTGGGAATCAAAGCGCCTTTGCCGGCCAGCTTATGGGCACGATCCAGCACTTCCCGCTGACTCTCCGTTCTGATCGGAATCGTTCTTGCCTTGCCGCCTTTCGTCCAGGACGGTTTCAATATGAGGTGATCGCCTTGATCCGCATAGCTCGGCATGAATTTGATCGATTCCTCCCGTCTGAGTCCAAAAGCCTGCTGCAGCTCCAGACTCATTCGGACATGGATATCCCGGACCTTCTCAAGCTGCGTATCCGATATGGACTTCGCCTTTGAGCTGCCGGTGACGAACGCTCGGTTCGGTATCCCATAATGGTCGTTTGAGCGCGCCACCACATTCTGGCGAT
>JADFNG010000132.1 GCA_022563505.1 Pseudomonadota bacterium
CAGAGACCACTCGGCGGTGATCGTGGTTTGTATTACGCGGGGAGATCCAGTGCGGCTGCCCCGGCATCCGGACTTTTCAAGCTCCATATGCAGCAACAACAAGCATTGGTTGAAGCGGCGCTGGATGCCGGCATGACACCCAGTGAGTCGACTCAATCACCTGAATTGCAGACGGAAAAATAAATGCGTACAGAAATAAAAGTTCCCCAGTTACCGGAATCCGTTGCTGATGCAACATTGGTTGCATGGCACAAGAAAGTCGGAGAAAGCGTTTCTCGCGATGAAAATCTGGTCGATCTCGAGACTGATAAAGTCGTGCTCGAAGTTCCCGCACCGGTGTCTGGCACACTGGTGGAAATACGAATCGAGGATGGCACAACGGTCACTGCCGGTGACGTTCTGGCCATTGTCGCGGCAGGAGAGCCCGTCGCATCAACGCCGGCCGGCGCTTCGACTTCGCAGGAGAAAACGATCTCCGCGCCGGAAGCTGTCACGCAAGAGCAGACTGATTCGAGTGCGCACAAGCTCAGCCCCTCCGTCAGGCGGTTGCTGGACGAACACGACCTGGAGGCAACGATCGTTTCGGGGAGTGGCAAAGACGGTCGCATTACCAAGGCGGATGTTATGGCCTACCTGAAGAGCCACAGCGACGAGGACGTCGCCCCCGGAGACGAACAGGCGGCACCCGCACAATATGAAGTTTCGGTCGCTTCCCGAACGGAACAAAGAGTACCCATGACACGTTTGCGGGCAAAAATCGCCGAGCGCATGGTGGAAGCCCAGCATACGGCCGCAATGTTGACCACCTTCAACGAAATCGATCTGACCAAGGTGATCTCGTTGCGTAAACGATATAAGGAATCCTTCGAGAAAGAGCATGGCGTTCGCCTCGGGTTCATGTCGTTCTTCTGCAAAGCCACTGTGGAAGCACTGAAAAAGTTCCCCGCTGTTAATGCATCTGTCGAAGGTAACGATATCGTTTATCACGACTATTACGACATCGGTATCGCCGTGTCCTCTGAGCGGGGTTTAATGGTTCCGGTCGTACGCGATGTGGATCAGCAGAGCTTCGCGCAGTTTGAACGCAAGCTGAGCGAACTGGGCAAGAAAGCACAAGACGGCACCATGAGCATGGAAGACCTGACTGGCGGTACATTTACCATTACCAATGGCGGTATTTTCGGCTCGTTGATGTCTACGCCGATTCTCAATCCGCCGCAAAGCGCGATCCTTGGCATGCATGCCATCCAGGAACGCCCGATGGTGATCGATGGAGAAATTGTGGCGCGTCCGATGATGTACGTCGCGTTGACCTACGACCATCGAATCATTGATGGACGTGAGGCGGTGCAATTCCTCGTCACTATCAAGCATTCGCTGGAAGACCCGGGCCGCCTGTTATTGCAGATTTGACCTGGCCTGAAAAACCACTAAAGAGACGCACATGAGCAAGAATTTTGACGTTATCGTCATCGGCGCCGGCCCCGCCCGGTTATACCGCCGCGATCCGAGCCAGCCAGCACGGTATGAAGGTGGCGTGCATCGATGAATGGAAAAACAAAGACGGCAAAAATGCCTTTGGTGGCACTTGCCTGAACGCCGGCTGTATTCCGTCGAAGGCACTGCTCGAATCATCGGAATTGTTTTATCGTGCAACGCATGAATTCAAGAAACACGGCATCAAGATTTCGGCACCTGAAATTGATGTTGCCGCGATGCAAAAACGCAAGGCGGGAATTGTTCGTCAACTGACTGGCGGCATTGCGGGCCTTTTGAAAGCCAACAAAATTGAAGGTCTCCAGGGCCATGGTCGTCTGTTGGCCGGCAAGCAGGTTGAATTCACGCCGATTGATGGCGAGACAGAAGTTCTGCAAGCCCGATATGTCATTCTTGCGGTCGGTTCAACGCCCGTCGAACTCAAGATTGCGCCGTTTGATGGTGACAAGATCGTTGATTCCTGGGGGGCCCTCGATTTTACCGAAGTACCGGAGACGCTGGGCGTCATCGGCGCAGGTGTTATCGGTCTTGAACTCGGCAGCGTCTGGAGTCGACTCGGCACCAAAGTGGATATCCTGGAGGCCATGGATGACTTCCTCTTCATGGTCGACCGCGATATCGCAAAAGAGGCAGGACGCCAGTTCAAACGGCAAGGCATTGCCATCCATCTCGGGGCTAAGATGACCTTGGCGAAAGCAACGCCAAAGGGTGTCAACGTCGAGTATGAAACTGCGGACGGCACGCAGAAGCTCAGTGTCGACAAACTCGTGGTCGCTGTCGGGCGGCGTCCGTTCACGGACAACGTGCTGGTGAAAGATGCCGGTATTTCGGTTGACGACCGCGGTTTCATCCAGGTGGACGACGAATGTCGCACCGGCCAGTCCGGTATATTTGCCATTGGTGATTGTGTTCGCGGTCCAATGCTGGCGCACAAGGGATCGGAGGAGGGCGTCATGGCCGCCGACCTCATCGCCGGGGAGATCGCGGAGGTTAATTACAAGGTCATACCCTCCGTTATTTACACGTCTCCGGAAATCGCCTGGGTTGGTCAAACCGAAGCCGAAGTAAAGGCAAGTGGCAGAGCCTACAAGACCGGTTCATTCCCGTTTGCAGCGAGCGGTCGGGCAAAAGCCATGGAGCAGACGGCCGGAATGGTCAAGATCATTTCGGCACAGGACGACGATGAGATTCTTGGCGTCCACATTGCAGGTCCGATGGCGGGCGAACTCATTAGCGAGGCCGTGCTGGCAATGGAGTTTTCTGCGAGTACCGAAGACATACAACGCACGATTCACGCGCACCCGAGCCTTGCCGAGGCGGTGCATGAAGCGGCGTTGGCGGTTGATAATCGGGCGCTCAATTTCCCGAACAAGTAACGCATTGCTGGCGTTATTCGGTTCAACAGGTCGCGCCGAAGCGATGCTCCTACTGTTTCTATTGGCACCGCTGCAGGAGCGTGCCCCGGCGCGCGACCAGGCTCGAGAGGGTCGCGCCTCAGGCGACGCTCCTACTGTTTTTATTGGCACCGCTGTAGGAGCGTGACCTGACGCGCGACCACCGCACATATCGCTGCTTGCTAGACCCTTCGTCGCACGGACATTACGTTTGGTAGTTGCTCGATGCGGCTGATCACGCGACTGAGTGCGGGCAGG
>JADFNG010000086.1 GCA_022563505.1 Pseudomonadota bacterium
TCAGCTGGAATAACCTGACCACGAATCTCGCCGCCCGGGTTCGCGGGGCTATGTACATTGACGTACGTACCCCCGGCGAGAATGGCTGTAAGCTGCGCTGCATCCAGCGGTTGCTGTTCCAAAAACCAGTGCTGCGGGTTGCTGCCATCCTGTATGAGGCCAATTTCGACGGGTCCGTTAGTGCCACCAAAAGCAGTGTGCAGATGTGAGGCGGAGGCGTCGCTCAGCCCGCTGGTATTTGCATGCACCGTCATAAGGGCGCCAGCTTCGTCCAGCGTTACGGCTGCCAGTCCAGCGGCAAGCGTTTTGATCGCAGGTACTTCCTGTGCGCCGGACAATTCGACCATAAGGACCGTGATGCCTGAGGGAAGAATTTGCCCACGGATCTCACCGCCGGGATTGGCCGGGCTGTGAATGTTGACGTACAGCTGCCCGCTCGCGAAAGCGGTGAGGCCGGCTGCGTTGAGCGTCGCATTTTCAGCAGACCAGTGGCCGGCATCCAGCGGGTCTTGAGTCAATGCTACGAGTACGGCGCCCGCGGCTCCGGCGAATGCCTGATGCACGTGTGCCTGGGTTGCATTGTCGAGCCCGACGACCTGTGCCTGTACAACGAGCGTCCCGCTCGCTTGATCGAGCGTAATTGCAGCACGCCCGCTGGCAAGACTGTTAACCTTTGGAATTGCGGCAGAACCGGTCAGGTCGGTGAAACGCAGCGAGAATCCATCGGGAAGAATCTGTCCACGGATTTCACCGCCGGGTGCAGCCACCGAATGTACGTTGACGTACAGGGCACCCGCAAGCAGCCGGTCAATCCCGGCCGGGTCCAATAATGTGCCGGCAGGTACCGTGAAAATTGCCGGCTCGACGGCATTCTGATCCAGCGGCACCAGTATGGAACCGTTCACACCTGCGAACGCGTCATGTATGTGCGCCGCTGTAGCGGCAATGCCGGTGGTGGTAAGAGTGCCTTGTATGTCACCGGTCGCCACATTTACGATCAAGTCAGCCTGTGCGCTCGCGAGCGTCTCCGTTACGGGCACTTCCTCGTTGCCGCTTGCGGTGACGGCGAAGGCGAGGACGTTGCGTACGGTTACCACGGCTGTGGCAGATGTGGCGATGTTGCCTGCGGCGTCTTCGGCTTCAGCGGTCAAGTCGTGATCGCCTTCTGTTTCGCCCGAGGTGTCCCAATCGATCACGTAGGGTGCCGCATTGACATTGCCAAGCAGCGTGCCATCGACGAAGAAGCGCACTGCCGTCACGCCGACGTTGTCGGTCGCGGTCACAGTCAGCTCTACGACTCGATTGATTGCGGCGGGCGCCAGCACCGCTGAGATGGTCGGGGCCGTCGTGTCGACTGGTGGTGGTGCAGGTTCGGCACCACCACCGCCACCACCGCCACCACAGCCGGCCAAAACGGAAAGGGCAAAAAGAGAAATTACAACGGGCGGTAGTCTGAATTCGATCTTCATGGGATCATTCCGGCAGAAGTCTTGGATTGGGGCCTGGGTTCTCGCACAGGTCTGTTTTGTCAGTGAGTAGGCAAGAGGTGCGAAAAGGTTCAATCTGCACAGGCCCTGCATCAAAAGAAGCCGTGTAACTCGACGAAAAAAGTTTTACGATTTTGCGCATCTACCTGAGGAATGCCGTCGTAAAATCGCAGCCCCGCTCTTGCTTGCAGAAACTGCAGTGGGGCATGCTCCCACACCACGCTGTAGCGAACCTGGTGGTCCTCGCTTATATCGTTGTTCGGATTCAGATATTCATAACTGAACTTCAGGTTATGTTTGTCCAGCACCGTCCAGTTCGCTTCGAGCAGCCCAGCGAATGCGTCAATCGTAATACCCGGGGAGATATCATCTCTAATGCTGTCAATTTCTGCCAGCCAGGCAACCGGTCCCGTCTTCAGGCCGCCGAAAAGTCCGAACATGGCGCGGTCGCCGGCATCTTCCCTGTTTACGTTGATACTGATGCCAGCGCGCCACGTTGGTTGCACGTAACTGGACAGGAGACTGAATTGATCGCCAGAACTGTTTCGTCCATTGCCACTGTTGTTCGTCAAAGATGCGATTGTCGACCATGCACCCGAGTTGTAACCGACCTGGACGCCACGGTCTGAGTTAGTGAAATTTATGCCGGTGGCGAGTCGCACAAACGCGGTGTCATCCTGCAGTCGGAGGCCGTAAGGCAGGTAGAACTGACCCGCGGCCAGGAACCACTTTGTATTCCTGCTGTTCAAGCGGACATAGGCCTCACGATTTTCGATCTTGTCCGGGGCGACCTGCTCGTCAACATAAACGGACAATCTGCCTGAAATTATTGTCGCCTCTATATAGATAGTGCCGCGATCGATGCCAAGGTCTGATGTGTCACTGCGGTTGGGTATATCGACACTCTCGTAGCTGGCGCGTAAGTCGGCGCCAACCGCCAGCCATTTTGTGATCTCGCCGGTCCACAGATCGCCGCTTCCAATGCGCCTTCCTGCCAGTTCGGACTGTGCGAAGACGTTGCCATAGACGGTGCGCTTGCCACCACCGGCAGGATGACTGTGACAGGATGAACACTGCATGCCTTTCTGCACCGCCAGGTAGGGTTCTGCATGGGTCCAGCGCCCGGATGTGAACAAAAACACGGTCGTCGCAAGGAGTCCGGCGAATATTCTGGTCTTGTTGTTCATTTAGCGATTCGCTCCGTCAGAAATCCATTCACGTAAATCGTCAATGAGGGTCTGATCCAGCACGCCACCGCCCAGCGGCATTCTTGCGCCGCTCGCTGCAGTGCCTTCGACCTTTTGCACCAGGTAACTCACGTCAGGATCGTTGGCCGTGACTCTCGACAGGGCGGGCTGTTGCAGGCTCGTAATGCCGACGAGATTTGCAAAACTGGCATCGGCACTGCTCAGGTCCATACCGGCAGGTAACGTACTGCTTGCAGGTCCGGTGTGGCAGCCCGATAGCGCACAGCTAGGCGTGAAAATACTCGCTTGCAATTCGTCCAGCGTCGCTCCGCTGGCGGGTATGGCCAGCGAAAACGTCGCCGCGAAGTCACCGCCTGCGATGCCGTCACCCGAGGGGAATGTGGTGGAGAATTCACCATCGAGCGCGTTGGCATCGAGATCCATGACAAAAGAGGCGCCCGAGCCGAATAGCCGTACGCGGTAAGTATCGTTTGCCAGTGCGACCCCGGACAGATCAAAGGTCGCGCTTGCAGGCGTCGCTGTAATGCTGGCCGCGGCGATCGGAATTTCATTGCCATCGCTGAACGAGGCATCGCCGCCGCTGGCTTCGAGTACGAATGTCATGACGTTCACCGTCGATACATCCAGTTCGCGATCAAACATCGCTACTATATTTGTGGGCGATGCTGTAAGCGCGCTGCCCGGTATGGGCGAGAGGGCAGTCACTCTTATCGGCTCTGACGACGGTATGCGGTCGTCGATAGCGCCAGCGGTGATCCATTGGCGAATCACATCGATGGTGGTTTGTTCCAGCGGTGGGGCATTCAAAGGCATGCGGCCGCCGACCGACGCGCTGCCTTCCAGCTTTCGAATCAAATAGCTGTTGTCAGGGTCTCCCGGTGCGACCCGCAAAAGCGATGATTGCTCCGAACTGGCGATGCCGACCAGCATGCCGAAACTGTTGGCGTCATCGAGTCGCAGCCCTTGTGGTGCCCCGGCACCCAAATGACAGCCCGTGGTGGCGCAATTCGGCGTGAAGACATTCGCCTGGATTGCAGAGAAATCAGGACTGAGTGAGCCCGGCGGCAGGCGGGGCGGCAGACCGCTGCCGTCGCCTCCGGTGCAGGATGTCAGCAATGGAATAAGCAGCGAGAAAACGAGGATATTCTTATTATTGTCACATTGCGACGAATTCAATTTCGGGCCACCATGGGTTGTCTCTCTTCCCACCGTAGGTTGCGTCGTTGCAACCAAAGGTTCATTTGCGACCCGAAATGAACCTTTTGCAGCGCAAATAGCCACTTACTGACACGGGCCGTTTTAATGGTGGCCTTAAGGCAGGTCGTTGGTGCTGATATGACATTGGTCAAAGCAGGCAAGTCAGGAAACAACACAAGCGCGGCAGAGGCGCTGTTGTTGCGGCGCGTTGCCGATAATGACCGCGATGCCTTTGACGAGCTGTTTACAAATTACCATCCGCGCCTGTTCACGTTTCTATTCCGCTTGACGCGTTCTCACGGCGCGGCGGAAGAATTGGCAAACGATGTGTTGCTCACATTGTGGAAAGACGCGGGTCGATTTCGCGGCGAATCGAAAGTATCGACCTGGGTGTTCGGCATAGCCTACCGGCAAGCATTGGCATACCTCAGAAAAAACAGGCTGAAGTTGGTGACATTCACTGAACACGAAGAGATGACTCAAGGTTCGAACAGTATCGAAATGGATAGTCAGGTTGAGCGCGAGGATTGGGTCAGACAAGGTGTTGGGCTCTTGCCAGCCAAACAAAAACTAACGGTTATGCTGGTCTATTTCCTGGGGCTGTCCTGCGAAGAGACTGCCTGCGTCACTGGCGTCCCTGCGAGCACCGTAAAAACACGCATGTTCCATGCGCGCCGAAAAATGAAACAACATCTTCTTGCAAGCAGTATCCCCCTGAATTGGAACAAGGATGACGCGAATGATCCGGAATAACCAGGACCCGTGTTGCGATGCAAGCCGGGAAAATATTCCGTGGCTTGTCAACGGCACGCTCTCTGGCTCGACCGCTGCAGCTGTGCGGGAACATATCGAAGATTGTCGCCAGTGCCAGGCGGATCTGCAACTGCACGAAGAGATGCGCATTGCGGCGCTTGGCAGTGAGGTGACGCCGATGATGCCGACGACCACGGCTGCGGATGTTATTGGTGCCGGTCGCCATGGCCGCACACAACGGCCACCTGGCAGACAATTCCGCTCGTGGATGCCAGCAATTGCAGCGTGTATTGCGATTATCGGCGTGGCGATGATCATGTCGCTTTACCTGGATAACAGTACCGATGAAACGAATCGACTGTATCTGACAGCAACGTCGGCAGGGCCTTCCGGCAGTATCGACTACGTCATGCAATTGCGATTCGACGAAGGCTTTTCCAGTGAGCAGCGGGACACCGTATTTGCACAACTTGCCGGTGTTGTGAGGTGGAGTGTCGATGATCGCGGCAATTATGAGGTTTACGTGCAACTTGACGCTCCGTCATTCAAGGTTCTGCAGGAATATGAGGAGCAAGCCGCGGCGATTGCGGGAGTACAATCGGCGAAGTTCACGGCGCTCCAGTTACCGATGAGGTAAATATAATGAGGATGCTCAGACTTGCTATAGCAGCATGTGTTGTCTTGTGCAGTACCCTCGCGCAGGCAGCAGAGGCACCGGATACGACGCGTGACATTCTGGTAACATTTGACAATACCGCTGCCCGCACAAGCAGTGCCGGGCTTGGCGCTCCTTACCAGCATCGAAAACGCTATTCGATGGCAGGTCGGGTTCGACGGCATGCTCGCGCGGTCGCAGAGGAATATTCACTTGAGGAAATCGAACGCTGGCCCATTCGATCGCTGTCTGTCTACTGTTTCGTATACAGGCTGCCGAAAGGGGCGGACAGGCAAAGTATTGTCGCAATATTGAATGCCGATGCTCGTATCGAATCTGCACAGCCATTGCAGCGCTTTGACACGAGCCTGAAACAGGTCGATTCGTACGACGATACGTACGCGAACTTGCAGTACGGACTGGATGTTCTCGATATCGCCGCAGCACATCGGACAACCAGGGGCGCGGGAATACGGATCGCTATCATCGACAGCCATGTCGACCGGAATCACGAGGATCTGCAAGGTCGTGTTGATCTGGTTGGAGTTTTTTCGAACACGGGGAAATCCGTCGACAAGAATCATGGGACGGCTATTGCCAGCGTCATCGGTGCGCGTTCGAACAACGCTTTGGGAATCGTCGGCATCGCGCCGGAAGCAACCCTCGAACTTTATGTATCCTGTTGGAGTGACGGCGATCGGAAATCGGCGGTTTGCGACAGCTTTTCGTTGTCGAAGGCGCTTGATGCCATGCTGGAAGCTCCTCCGCATGTTCTGAATCTCAGCTTGCATGGGCCACACGATCCATTGCTGGAGCGACTGATACGGAAAGCACTGGAAGCTGGCGTGGTCGTGGTCGCCGCAGGACCGGCAACCACCGGGTCGCAAAATGGATTTCCAGCAAGCATGCAGCATGTTATTGGTGTTCGTACTACCCCGACGACGGACTCGGCCGGCGGCGTGTCCAACAATGCCCTGTTTGCTCCCGGCCATCGCATCCTGGTAGCGGTGCCGGCCAACGAGTACGACTTTCGTTCAGGTAGCTCGCTGGCCGCAGCGCACGTCAGCGGTGTCGTTGCTCTTGTGCTTGCGAGCACACCTGATCACTCGCCCGATACGATTAGCAGTATCCTGCTTCGTTCGCAACTTGCCGGGACGGGGATGGCACTATCGATCAACGCTTGTGATGCGCTGAATCTGGCAGGATCCGCGCAGCACTGCGGAAACTAGTAGTCCAACAAGGTAGGTTTGACTGCTAGGTCGGGGACTTAAAAAGGAATTTGTATCTTCAGGACGAAGCGAGATTTCGCGCGGTCAGGCGTGCTGATAATCGGCACCCATTTGTCGGTATCATGAAAGCGAAAATCGATGTCTGCCCAACTTAATGAGGCGGTTATACCCAGTTGCCAATACTGGTAGGCGCTTCCCGTAAGATTTGATGTGTCGTAATAGCCTGCACCGCCGCCGATAGCCCAGATGTTGTTGACCGGCCATGCGGCGAACAAGTCGATGTTGATTGTGGACAGCCCGGTATTGTAAAGGTCCGGTGAAAAGGCGAACTCAAGCCAGACACGATCATCGAAATTGCCGCCCAGAGAATATTCCTCGTAGCCGTAATCGACATTTCCGCTTTGTCCCGGGTAGTCATATGCAACAGCTGTTGCGGAGATTCGCCAGGCCCTCGAGATTTCAAACACATAGCCCGCGTAATAAATGACTTCCAAATCCCTTTGTCTCAATGGTCCATTGCCGATGTTGACTGTCGATGTCCACGCACCGAGAAACAGACCGTTGTCAAAATCGAATTCGGCACCAATTTGAAGTGCAGGATTACCGTTGCTCTGTGTAACGCCTCGTTTGACGTAGTCGGTTGTCAATGTCACGTAGCCGCTGAAATCCGCGGCTGAAGCATATTGGCTGCCAAGCAAGAGCAAAAAAACGAATACACGTTGCATGGCTTATGATTTCACAATCCAGGAGCATTCGCGCTGTATCCGCGTGCCTCCCTTCACTATTCCCTTATATTCTCCAGTGAGAGAAAAAACGAGTAGTTGAGCGCCTCATCCTCAATTCGCTGAAAGCGCCCGGTTTTGCCGCTGTGACCGGCGGCCATGTCGGTCTTCAACATCAGTAAATTGTCATCAGTTTTGAACTCCCGCAGCTTTGCCACCCACTTCGCAGGTTCCCAGTACTGTACCTGGGAATCATGCAGACCCGTTGTAACCAGCATATTCGGGTAGTCCTTGGCGCTCACATTGTCGTAGGGCGAATAAGACTTCATGTAGTCGTAGTACACCTTTTCGGCCGGGTTGCCCCACTCATCCCATTCGCCGGCGGTCAACGGGATATCCTCGTCGAGCATGGTCGTCACGACATCGACGAAGGGCACACGTGTCACCATGCCGTGATACAGCTCGGGCGCCATGTTCGCTACTGCTCCGATCAACAATCCGCCTGCACTGCCACCCTGTGCATAAAGATGTTCCGCCGAGGTATAGCCTTCTTCGATGAGGAACTTCGAGACATCAATAAAATCGGTAAATGTGTTTTTCTTCTTCAGCTGACGACCGTTGTAATACCAGTCGCGGCCCATTTCAGAGCCGCCCCGTATATGCGCGATCGCGTAGATAAAGCCACGATCGAGGAGGCTGAGCACGTCCGCGTCGAACCAGGGCTCCATGCTGAAGCCATAGGAGCCATAGCCGTATTGCAATAACGGGTTTTGGCCATTTTTCTCCATGCCTTTGCGATACACGAGCGAAACAGGTACCTGCGTGCCATCGCGAGCTGTTGCGAAGCGTCGTTCCGTTTGATAATTGGTTCGATCGAAACCACCGAGAACCGCTTCTTCCTTGATCAGCTTCTGTTCCTTGCTGACCATGTTGAAATCGTAGGTGGACTCCGGCGTTGTCAGCGATTCGTAGCTGTAACGGAACCATGGTGTATCAAACTCGACATTGTCGTCCGCATCCGCCGTATACACTTCTTCATCAAATGCTATGCGATATTTTTCCCCGCTGGCACGGACGATGATCTCGATTTGTGTAAGGCCATTTTCGACCACGGTAACGGCCAGAAAATCCTTGAATACCTGGAAATCCTTGATCAACACGTCGTCGCGATGTGCCATGACTTCTTTCCATGCCGATTTGTCCCTGTTATTGAGCGGTGCCTCCAGAATACGGAAATTTTTGGCGCCCTCATTGGACATTAGATAGAAGCGATCACCACCGTCCGTCAAGTAGTATTCGTGCTCATCTTCGCGCTGCAGAAAAACGGTCGGCTCATCACCCGGGTAGTCGGCCGAAACAAAACGCATTTCAGTGGAAAGCGTCTGTGTACTGCCCAGAATGAAAAACCGTCCTGACAGCGACTTGCCGATGTCGAGGTAGTTGGTTTCATCCTCTTCCTCATAGACCAGCGTGTCCTCCGCTGCGCCAATCGTATGACGAAAGATCCGGTAAGAGCGCAACGTTTCCGGATGTTGCTGCGTGTAGAGGATGGTCCTGCTGTCGTTTGCCCACTCAAAATCGCCGGTGACGTCTTTAATCGTTGCCGACAGAGTCTCGCCTGTGTCGAGGTCCAGGAAATACAGGTCGTAAAAACGCCGGCCCCGCGTATCAACGCCGTACGCAGCCATACGGTGGTCGGGGCTGACCTCGAAGCCTGTCACCGAAAAATAGTCGGCGTCTCCAGCCAGTTGGTTCACGTCGAGCAAGATTTCTTCATCAGCATCGAGAGAACCCTTCTTGCGAGCATGAATCGGGTACTCCATTCCTTCGACATATCGCTGATAATAAAAGTAGTCGCCACGCTTCACCGGAGCAGACTGGTCTTCCTGCTTGATGCGTCCCTTCATTTCATCGAAGAGAATGCCTTGCAGCCCTTTCATGGGCGCCATCATCTTCTCGGTGTAGGCGTTTTCGGCATTGAGGTAGGCAATGACGTCCGGATTCTCTCGCTCCCGCAGCCAGAAATAATTATCGACACGAATATCACCGTGTTGCTCAAGACGAGTCGGTTTTTTTTCAGGCATGGGAGCTCCAGCATCTTTTTCAGCGCATGCAGTTAAAAGGAGGGTCAAAAGCACGATAGAAAAAGACTTTGTCATTGCGTTAAATCCGAAAAAAGGGGGTGCATTATGGCAGCTCTCGAGCATTTTGTGCCATCAGTGCCAGGCTTTCTGACTCGATTCAATACGGTACAAAACATGGTCACGCAGTTCACAGGCTTTTTCGAACTCAACGTATGGAATCTTGACGGTACCGGATGCAAGATAGAAGCGCAGCGTCGCCAGCCCCTTGCGGCGTTGTGGCACGGTCTGCGTGAGACTAATGCGCTGTACTTTGCGGTGCAAGAAAGCAGTGACGCGATAGCCAAGAAAACCGCGTCTCAATGCTATGCCGTCGCGAGCAAGCAAGACCCCGTAGCATTTGTACAAGCGCCAGATAATGCAGGCATTCAGCGGGATCCAAAGCAGGAACAGCAGGGCGAAAAAACCGGCTAAATTCGCCATGATTGCGGTGACCAGCACCGCCGGCAAGACGCCGGTCAACAGGACCCGTGATCGAAAATAATGCCTCGCGATGGGCAGGAATTGTTCCGCGCCGGGGTCAAGTACTGCATCTAAGAACTCCTCGCCGAAGAATTCCCGGCAAAGAACAGGCAATTGATCGGGTTCGCACACAGGAATGATGAAACTCTTGCTGCTTCTTGTTCTGTCGCTCGAAGCTTGATTGACACGCAAGCGAAAATGCTGAAATAGTCGCAACATCACGTTTTGACTTGCAACAACCGTTTGGATCTTGGCGAGATTGATCGAGTGCTCATGACGAGTGAGCAACCCACCCGTAGATCGCAATACATTATTGTCCGTTACCAACCTGAATCGGTGGTAGCGAAGAAACGCGCCAATAATGGATGTGGCAACCAGAATCAGCAGAACACCCAGCACAATCATGACGACTGAACCGGTGCCAATATCGATACCTGGTTGTGCTGTGTCCAGGGCAGCAACGATCGAGCCGTCGCCGATGCCTTCCACAATACTCGCTCCAATTTCCTCTTCAATCCTGTTATCGAATTGCTCGATTATTGGCCCGAGAAAAACCAGGAAGATCAGCGCCCGATTACTGGAGAGGCCTATCCTGACCATATCGGCAGCTCTGAGGAACAGCAATTGTCGTGGGGCATCGACATGAATTTCTCCACCGTCGCCCTTATGCAATGCTCCGTCCAGCGAACTCTTCACTTGCGTTGTTTGCCGAATACGCTCCTTTAGCGTGTTGGCCAAGGCCATTTTGACGGCAGGAATGTGGCCTTCCTGTTTCTTGGAACCGGCTGTGTCGAGCATAATTGTGACGAGACCGAACGCGCGGAAAATAATGCTCTGCTGGGTGTTGATTGCCTGAACGCGATCGAATTTGATATCGAGTTGCGTTTTTTTGAGGACGCCCTCGCGTATCAGCACGGAATCGTCGGTGATGCGGTAGCGGAAAAACAGGTAGCGGAGGATTGCGCCCACGATCGTAACGAGGAAAAACAATGTAGCGCCCAATGCAATTCTTCCCATGAGGTTTCCCTCAGAGGCAAAAAGAAAAGCAACCAACGGGGCAAGAGACTGAACCGCGTTTTTCGCAATGGCCTGATAAATCCTGCCAAGATAAAAAATGGTCGCCAGCGGTGACGTGCGCTGCCAACCGTCGTCTTTAGTGTTGCTCAACGCTGGCCCCGACTTTGTTCAGGATGAAAAAGCGCAGTTTCTCTGCGTTGTCGGCCGACAAGCCGTGAATCTTCAGGTCACCGCCTGACCCGCCAGCCGTGAACAACTGCAAGGTCGCAAGCTGGAAACGACGTTCGAGTGGTGTGCTGCTTTTTTCGACGTGCTGAATGCGATTGAAGGGAATCGCGGTCACCGTGTGCCAGAATACGCCCGACTTATACATGATGTCCTTTGCGCGCACCGCATAGCCTTTGCGCGGCACGCTGATCAATGGCCATATGAATGTCGGCGCGGCAATAACGGGAATCAAAAACCACAGCATGCCGAGTTTCAGATGGATGTCTTCCTCAGCGAAAGCAATGTTGAATATTTGCTGCAGGACACCGATCCCGATACTGACAAAAATAACGCCAAGTGCTGCTTGTACTAACAGGAATCGCAGGAATTGCCGATCCATTCCAAGCCAGTGAACGGTGCTGACACGCGGCAATTCATCCGCTGAAATTTCGGGGTTCTCGAACATCAGTTAACTCGACCTTTTAATTCGGTGACAGTGTATCCATTTCCAATTTAATTCGGTGACAGTGTATACATTCTCTCTTTTTGAAGAAATCAAAAGAGAGAATGTATACACTGTCACCGAATTAAATTGCTTGTCCTGCAGCTTGTGCCGACGCCCAGGCCCACTGGAAGTTAAATCCTCCGAGATGACCGGTAACGTCGATGACTTCACCGATGCAGTAAAGACCGGGCTGGCGTCTGGATTCCATGGTTCTTGACGACAATTCAGCGGTATCGATACCGCCCAGTGTCACTTCCGCAGTTCGATACCCTTCC
>JADFNG010000087.1 GCA_022563505.1 Pseudomonadota bacterium
TCGAGAAAACCCGCTACAACAAAACCGCCGCAGCCAAATTGCTCGGACTGTCATTCCGACAACTGCGCTACCGCATCAAGAAACTGGGCATTGACTAGAAAACCGGGGAAGATTCCATTTGGCGCCTTAATCTTGCGTCGCTTTTTCGCAGCGCACTGACAAAATTTGTCACTTTATGACACTTGTTGACCGATCTGGTCGTCATTTACGCCGATCATGCATGCTCCCTGTCACTCCACAACACCCGACAATCCATTGTCTTTCAATAATTTAACGCCCAACTCGCGATGTTGGCACGAGGCTTGCTTTATAATTCATACCAAATGGAATTACCGTTTAGTTTAGAGACATTCTCACCATCATGGAGATTTAGAGAAATGAAGAAAGTTCAACAGGGTTTTACACTGATCGAACTGATGATCGTGGTTGCGATCATCGGCATTCTGGCCGCGATCGCAATTCCGGCTTATCAGGATTACACCATCCGCGCACAGGTTTCTGAAGGCTTGAACCTGTCTGCCGGCGCGAAGGCGGCCATATCTGAATTTTATATGGATCGGGGCATCTTTCCGGCTGACAATGCGACAGCGGGTATTTCCCTGAACACCGCGATCACAGGTAATTACGTGAGCCAGGTTGATGTTGCCGCCGGCGTAATTGGAGTTACTTATTCATCCAGTTCCCCGCAAAAAGCCAACGCGTTAATTGATACCGACGTCCTGTACCTGTCGCCAACGACAACCGCGGGTTCGGTAATCTGGACTTGCCGGTCTACTGACCTGCAGGCCAAGTGGTTGCCGTCCTCTTGCCGTCCGTAGGACGTTTGCGAAGGCTTTTCACGTACCAAGCAGAAGCACGAGAAAGCCCCGGATCTGCCGGGGTTTTTTTTGCCTGCAAGCACCTGTGGTACTGCCTCACACCAGGAATCTTGACGCATAGCCACGACGACGCGGTGAAGAAACGGTAAGCTGTGTCGTGCTGGCTGGCGCATTCGAATATTCGGACGCAGAATGATGAAATCACGCAATCAGGGATTCACATTAATCGAACTGATGATCGTCGTGGCGATCATCGGCATCCTCGCCTCGCTCGCGATATCCGCCTACCAGACTTACACCGTCCGCGCCCAGATAGCCGAGGGCCTTAGCATGGCCGCCGGCGCGAAGTCACCCGTCGCTGAAGCCTACACGCTGGATGGCGTTGCTCCCGCAGACCGGCTTGCGGCCGGAATGTCACCGAATCCCACCGATACGCGGGGCAACTATGTAGGCGCTGTCGACATCATTGGCGGCCGGATCGAGGTCACGATGAGTGGCCCGCGAGCTCACCAAGACATTCAAGGGCGTCATTTCTCGCTGACACCGTTGGTTATGGCGGCCGGAGGTGCGATTATCTGGCAGTGTGGCGCCGCACCAGCGCCTGCCGGATCGTCCCCGATAGGCGACCCGCATCGGGCACCCACCGTGGACTCGCGCTACCTGCCCACCGTTTGCCGATGAAAATGGTGCGGCGCGGGCTCCGTGGCCGCCGGAAAACCCGCTTTCCTGCAGTTTGACTTAATTAATAGTCGCAATTGTGAACAACCGCACAAAACCCAGTTGATCCGTGCACTTAGATCAGTGAGACTGTTGAATTGGCAATAGTGGATCTATAGACCTTTGAGGACGCTCTGAAGCATGGCGGTAACGGCATCACAATCGATTCTATCCGGCCTGCCCAGGCGTCTGGTACAAGACGGCATCGTTTCCGAGGACGACGTGCTGCAGGCGACTGAGGCGGCGCGTAAAGAACGGACACCGCTTGTGGCTTACCTGGTTGGCCACGAAATGGCCGACGCAAGGGCCGTCGCCGTTGCCGCATCGCACGAATTTGGCGTTCCTTTGCTCGATCTGGACGCCATTGAAATCGACCTCGACTGCCTCCGCGAAGTCGATCAAAAATTATTGAACAAGCACCGCGTGCTGCCGCTGGCCAGGCGTGGTCAGCGACTGTTTCTGGCAATCTCCGACCCGACCAACCTGCAGGCCATAGACGACGTCAAATTTCAGACCGGGCTCCGCGTTGATCCGGTTGTTGTTGAACAGGACAAACTCGAGGAGCAAATCACAAAGGCACTCGAGGCGGTCGACACCAGCATGTCGGGGCTCGACGATGACGATTTTGACCTTGAAAACCTCGATGTAACGGGCGAAGACGATGTCGATGACGAAGTCACGCGGGATGATATCGAGGATGCTCCGGTCGTCCGCTTCGTCAACAAGGTGCTGCTCGATGCCATCAAGCGCGGTGCCTCCGACATTCATTTCGAACCGTATGAAAAAATATTTCGCGTCAGAACGCGCCTCGACGGTGTGTTATCAGAAGTCGCGCTGCCACCCATCGCCCTGGCAAAAAAGGTGATTGCCAGACTCAAGGTCATGTCGCGCATGGACATTGCCGAGCGGCGGGTACCACAGGATGGCCGTATCAAGATGCGCCTGTCCAAGAATCGCGCCATCGACTTTCGCGTCAATACCTGCCCAACGTTGTTCGGCGAGAAAGTCGTGCTTCGCATTCTGGATCCCGCCAGCGCGAAACTCGGCATTGATGCGCTGGGCTACGATGAAAAGCAAAAAGCGTTGTACCTGAAACACCTCGCGAAGCCCTACGGCATGATCCTGGTGACCGGCCCGACAGGCTCCGGCAAAACCGTGTCGCTTTATACCGGCCTCAATATTCTCAATACCGTCGATCGAAATATTTCCACAGCCGAAGATCCGGCCGAAATAAATCTCGTTGGCATCAACCAGGTGAACGTAAACCCAAAAGTTGGCCTGACCTTTGCGACGGCATTGCGTGCCTTCCTGCGCCAGGATCCGGATATCATCATGGTGGGCGAGATTCGTGATATTGAAACGGCTGAGATTGCCATTAAAGCCGCACAGACAGGCCATCTTGTGTTGTCCACACTGCATACCAACGATGCTCCGAAGACGTTGTCACGGCTGGTTGACATGGGTGTCAAGCCCTATGCAATTGCGACCTCCGTCAGCCTCATTATTGCGCAGCGCCTGGCGAGGAAACTTTGTGACAACTGCAAGGAAGTCAGAAATGTTCCGCATGAGGCCCTGGCGAAGGAGGGCTTCAGCGCCGCTGATATCAAAAGCGGCATGACCATTTTTGGACCCGTTGGCTGCAAAAAATGCAACGACGGCTACAAAGGCCGTCTCGGTATTTTCCAGGTCATGGAAGTATCGGAAAAAATGGGGCGCATCATTATGGAAGGCGGCAATGCGATGCAGATCGCCGACCAGGCGACCAAGGAAGGCGTACAGGACTTGCGTCAATCAGGCTTGAACAAAGTCAAGGACGGGATTACCAGCCTTGAGGAAATCAACCGGGTTACCATTGAGTAGCTTGATACCCGCGTACATGGAAGAGAATGACGATGGCTGAATCAGCGACAATGCAAAAGGTTCCTTTCCTCTGGGAAGGAACGGATCGTAACGGCAAGAGGGTTAAGGGCAAGAGTACAGCAACCAACGAAGCCGCTGTGCGCGCCGACCTGAGACGTCAGGGCGTCGTGCCGATCAAGATCAAGAAACAGAGCAAGGGTCTGTTTGGCGGCGGCGGCAGAATTACTCCGGCGGATATCGCAATCTTCAGTCGGCAGCTGGCGACAATGTTGAGCGCCGGCATTCCGTTGGTGCAGGCCATCGAAATTGTTGGCACCGGGCATGAAAACGCCGCCATGCAGAAGCTCCTGATGGCCATAAAAGTCGAAGTGGAAGGCGGTAGCGCACTCGCAGAAGCGCTGTCAAAGCATCCCCTTTATTTTGACGATCTTTTTGTCAACCTGGTGGAATCGGGCGAACAGTCAGGTTCATTGGAAACATTGCTGGACAAGATCGCAACTTACAAGGAAAAAACGGAGGCCATCAAGAAAAAAATCAAGAAAGCGGTCACCTACCCGGCGGCCGTGCTGGTTGTCGCCTTTGTGGTCACCATTATCCTGATGGTCTTCGTTATTCCTGCTTTCGAGGACTTGTTCCAGGGATTTGGCGCGGACTTGCCCGCTTTTACCCGCGTCGTTATCGATATTTCGCAGTTCATTCGTGACAGGGGGTGGTTGGTGGCCATGGTGATCGGTGGCGCAATCTATACCTTTCTTTATTTCAAGAAACGCTCGCGGCCGATGCGCCATTTTCTGGATCGGCTGATATTAAAGATGCCGATTATTGGTCCTATCATGGTGAAAGCAGCGATCGCACGTTACGCACGCACCTTGTCAACAATGTTTAGTGCCGGCGTGCCGCTCGTGGAAGCGCTGGAGTCGGTATCCGGTGCCACCGGCAACATCGTGTATGAGGTCGGCGTCCTGCAGATAAGGGACGAAGTCGCCACCGGACAGCGCTTGCAACAGGCCATGGAAAACACGGACTTGTTTCCGAATATGGTGATCCAGATGATCGCTGTTGGCGAGGAATCCGGCTCGCTGGATTCGATGTCGGCAAAAGTAGCCGATTTCTACGAAGAAGATGTCGACAACGCGGTCGACAATCTCAGCAGCCTGCTGGAACCCATGATCATGTCCGTCCTCGGCGTTCTGGTGGGTGGCCTGGTTGTCGCCATGTACCTGCCGATCTTCAAGATGGGTGCCGTCATCTGATCGGCCCTGTCCAGGAGCAGATAAAAGAAATCAAGCGGCGCCTTTTGGCGCCGCTTCCATATCAAAGGGCTGGATCCACTGGAAAATAAACCATGCAGATATTTTTCTCGGAATTTCCTTTCTTATTCGTCGCCGTGGTATTTCTGCTGGCCTTGCTCATCGGCAGTTTCCTGAACGTCGTCATTTACCGCTTACCCATCATGATGGAGCGTGAGTGGCGAGAACAGTGCGCTGAACTGGCGTCGACGCCGGCCAAAGACTTGCCGGAGGGCCGCTTCGACCTGATCATGCCCCGTTCTTGCTGCACCTCCTGCGGAACGCAAATAACAGCGCTGCAGAATATACCGGTATTGAGTTACCTGGTTCTTGGCGGCAAATGCGCACATTGTCGCGCGCCGATTTCCAGACGCTACCCAATCATCGAACTCGTCACCGCGGTGATGACTGCGGTTGTCGGTTGGCGATTCGGTTTCGGTTGGGAGGCCGGCGTTGCCATTATCATGACCTGGGCGTTGATCGCTGTCAGTGTCATCGATATCGATCAACAGATTATTCCGGACTCCATCTCATTGCCACTATTGTGGAGCGGACTTCTGATCAGTCTTTTCCACCCTCTCAATGGTGCGGAAATGCTGTTTGTCGACCCGAAAACCAGCATCGTCGGCGCGATCGCCGGTTATTTGACTCTGTGGAGCATCTACCACCTGTTTCGAATCATCACCGGCAAGGAAGGCATGGGCTACGGTGACTTCAAATTGCTCGCAGCACTGGGAGCATGGCTGGGCTGGCAGATGCTGCCGCTGATCATTCTGCTCTCGGCCGTCGTCGGTGCCGGCGTTGGTATTGCATTGATCGCTTTCAAGAACCACGACCGGGATGTGCCGATTCCTTTCGGTCCTTATCTGGCTGCCGCTGGCTGGATCGCCATGCTTTACGGTCCGGAAATTGTCGACAAATACCTCGCTTTTATGGGTTAGGATCGTTCCGTAGCGCAGCCAGATCCAAGGACGAAAAAGATAATGCCCCTGAGTGTCGGCCTCACCGGTGGAATTGCCTCCGGAAAATCGACCGTCGCTGACATGTTCGGCGAGTTGGGCGTGATTGTCATCGATACTGACGTAATAGCCCGCGACATCGTCAAACCGGGTCAACCCGCCCTTGCCGAGATAGGCCAAAAATTCGGCGCCGAAGTCATCACCGCCGACGGCAGTCTCGATCGCAAAGTAATGCGCAGCATTGTATTCGCAGAAGCCGGGAAGCGAAAAATTCTGGAGTCAATCCTCCACCCGCGCATACGAGAAGAGGCCGCCAATCAGGCCGCCGCCGCAACAGGCCCGTACCAAATCATCGTCGTGCCTCTATTGGTCGATTCACCCATGCGCTCCAGCATGGAGCGCATTCTTGTGGTCGACTGCAGTGAGAAAACCCAACACGCTCGACTGCTTGAAAGAGACGCTGAATCCGCCGCTCAGGCGCAACGCATGATCGATGCCCAGGCCAGCCGTACTGAACGCCTGGCCATCGCCGACGACATCATTCAAAACGAAGGCAAGCTCGCAGAAACCCGCCACCAGGTCGAAGCGCTGCATTCCCACTACCTCACGCTCGCGCAAGAGCGCTCAGCCTGACGAACTGCGACCCGTAGTGCCCTAGCTACGACGACATAGGAGTCGTGTGGCGGGATCACTCTCTGAGACCGTGCCCCGCCAGGGATGCGGGGCCTTAAGCTTACAGGGACGTACTTGCAGCGGGTCTCAGAGAGTGATCCCGTCGCACGAGTCCGGAACCGCGGCAAACACCTAGCTGAATTTGCCCTCGCGCCTGCCGTAACGCAGAATACGCAAATGGCCAGAGCCGCACCCACCGTTGCCTCACCCGAAATCGCCGGGCATTTCTCGGAGTACGAGCAACCGCTCAATGAGCGTATGCGAACCTTCTTGCGGCTGGAGTTTCTGTACCAGCAAATGCTGTACAACTATGAACTGGAAGCTGATTGGGCAACGCGGGCGGCAACTTCGAGTCTGCTGGAAATTCTGGCCATTCTCGCGCGCGGCGATATTCGCGCCGATGTCAATAAGGAACTCGACCGGCAACTCGGTTTTTTGAAGGGTTATCAAAGCCAGCCGGAAGTCGATTCAGCGCGCCTCGACACACTGATCAGGACTCTCGTTACCAGTCGGACTGAACTGCAGGCAATGGGCACTCACTTTTTGCAATCGCTCAATGACAGCGCATTTCTTTCTGCCATAAGAAACCGCAGTGCAATTCCCGGCGGCACTTGCGAATTCGATCTGCCTGAGTACAGCCACTGGTTGCGCCAACCATACAGCAGACGTCAGCAGGATCTCGTTAACTGGCTCTCCATTATCCAGCCACTGTGCGATGCCATCATCGAGTTGCTTTGGCTGATTCGTGAGAGTGCACAGCCAATGGACAGGCTGGCAATCAACGGCATGTACCAGCACAACATGCAAAAGGACATGCATTGCCAGCTGTTACGCGTCCTGCTGCCGGCCGGAAGCCCGCTATTCCCCGAAATCAGCGGCAGCCAGCACCGCTTCACTGTGCGTTTTCTGGAATGGTCCACGATTGAGCGTCGGGCGGTCCAGAGCACACACGATGTCAGCTTCAAGATCAGTATTTGTTAGGCAAGCCCTGATTTATGCTGCAGGCAAGAGGTAAATTTCAGCATGGATCAGAGGTTCCTGAGACAGCCGCATGATTTTCGTGCTGCCGGGCGAATCAGGTGAAGCGATAATTACAGCGAACGGAGTGACCTGACGATGGGCGCATCCGCCGGCAAGAGAACTTTTTCTTCCAGCTGATCAATGGCCGTCCATCGCAGTCCCTGTCCCTGCAGACCGGACGGCTGACCAGACCAGTGACTGACCAGAAAGAAATCGATCAATACCTGCCGATCCGGGTAGTCGTGTTTGAGGCTTTGAAAATGCGCGAACGTCAGTATCTCGACGCCGAGTTCCTCCTGCAGTTCGCGCTTTAGCGCGTCGCGAGATGTCTCGCCCGCGTCAATTTTGCCGCCCGGAAACTCCCACAAGCCCGCAAACGCCGGATCACCAAGGCGCTCTGCGATGAGGACGCGATCATCGACGTCTCGTAATATGCCGGCAACGACGTGAATGCGCTCAGTGATCGCATTCGTTCCATTCTTGATTGCGCGCGCTACGACAAGCGTCCATGACACTGCTTGAATTTCTTGCCGGAACCACAAGGACACGGCTCATTGCGGCCGACCTTGCGTTCATCCCGTACAAACGGCGACTTTGGCGCCACGCCCGCCGAGCCAGGCGTTGGACCACCAACTTGCGCCGCAGATCGGCCTTGCTGACCCATGGCGGATGCCTCGGCATGTTTGAACTCCATTTCTTGCGCCGCCCGCCGTTCCGCTTCCATGCGCGCCACATCCTGCTCACTTTGAATGCGCACTCGCATGAGTATGCTGATCGTGTCGTGTTTGATTCGCTCAAGCATTTCACCAAACATCTCGAACGCTTCGCGTTTGTATTCCTGTTTTGGATTTTTTTGTGCGTATCCACGCAGGCCGATTCCCTGGCGTAAATAATCCATCGCCGCCAAATGTTCTTTCCAGTGCTGATCAAGCTGTTTCAACATGATCTCTTTTTCGACCAGGCGCATCAAAGGCGAACCAATCGAGTTTTCCTTCTCTGCATATGCTGCCTGTGTTTTGGCAACACAACGTTCGCGAATGGCATCGTCGCTCATTTTTGAATCTTCCTTGATCCACTCGCCTATATTGAGTGACAAAAGGAAATCATGGTCGAAAGCATTGGTCAGGCCATCCGGGTCCCACTGTTCCTCAAGACTGCCCGGCGGTATGTATTGATCGACCACCGATTCGATGACCTCGTCTCTGATCGCTGCAACCGAATCTTCGATTTCGTCAGCCGCCATCAGCTCGGTTCGCTGATGATAAACGACCTTGCGCTGGTCGTTTGCAACATCGTCGTACTCAAGCAGGTTCTTGCGAATATCGAAGTTATGCGATTCGACCTTACGCTGCGCCCTTTCGATCTGGCGCGACAGCAGTTTGCTCTCTATCGCCTCGCCTTCACGCATTCCGGCACGAGACAACAACGCCTTGGTGCGCTGCGGATCACCGAAGATCCGCATCAAATTGTCTTCCATTGACAGGTAGAAGCGGCTGGATCCGGGGTCGCCCTGGCGACCCGATCGTCCGCGAAGCTGGTTGTCGATGCGCCGGGATTCATGACGTTCTGTACCAACGATATGCAGGCCGCCCGCCTCGATTACTTCATTGTGGCGTTGTTCCCAGTCCACTTTGATAGCGCCCCGTTCAGTCTCTTCGCCGGCGGCCAGTTCCGCGTCCAGGTTGCCGCCCAATACGATGTCGGTGCCACGGCCTGCCATGTTGGTCGCAATCGTGATCGCGCCCGGCCGGCCAGCCTGCTGCACGACAATGGCCTCGCGGGCATGTTGTTTTGCATTCAGTACCTCGTGCCTGATCCCTTTTTTCTTCAATATTGACGACAGGAGTTCCGAGGTTTCGATCGAGGTTGTACCGACGAGAACCGGCTGCCCGCGCTCCCGGCAATCGGTGATGTCTTCGATGATGGCATCGAATTTGTCATTTTGCGTGAGATAGACAAGGTCCGGGGAATCGTCGCGAATCATCGGCATATGTGTCGGAATGACGATAACCTCGAGGCCGTAAATTTGTTGAAATTCGAACGCTTCGGTATCTGCGGTACCGGTCATGCCCGACAGCTTGTCGTACAACCTGAAGTAGTTCTGGAATGTAATCGAGGCGACCGTCTGGTTCTCCTGTTTGACGACAACGCCCTCTTTCGCCTCAACGGCCTGGTGCAGTCCGTCCGACCAGCGCCGGCCCGGCATCGTTCTGCCGGTAAATTCATCGACGATGACAATTTCACCGTCCAGGACGATGTACTCCACATCCTTGCTGAACATCATATGCGCGCGCAGCGCAGCATTCAGATGGTGTAGCAGGCGGATATTGGCAGCGTCGTACAGGCTTTCGCCCTCACCGAGCAGCCCGGCCTGAATCATCAGTATTTCGACGTACTGGTGACCTTCTTCAGTGACGTACACCTGTTTGGCTTTTTCATCGACGGAGTAATGCCCGCGGGTCACAATCTTGCAAACCGGGACTTTCGGCTTGCTATCGATCAGCACAACGTCCGCTTCCCGTTCCTCCGCATAGACTACCGCTTGCTCAACACTCACAATCTCGCGGTTTTCTCCGAGCGAGTCCGTAATCGACAGGGATTTATCATGTTGATCGACAAGGGAGATTTTTTTCGCCGTAATATCGTAGTTAACCGGGCCATCCGGATCCTCATGCCGGCGCAGCTTTGGAATCAGCTTGTTGATCTTTTGATAAAGGTCTGTGCTTTCTTCGACCGGTCCGGAAATGATCAATGGCGTGCGCGCTTCGTCGATCAGGATCGAATCCACCTCGTCAACAATCGCAAAACACAGGTCACGCAGAACCTTATCGTTGAGTGAAAATGCCAGGTTATCCCGGAGGTAATCGAACCCGAGTTCGTTGTTAGTGGCATAGGTGACATCGGCATCGTAAGCGGCTCGCTTTTCTTCCTGCGTCTGCCCGGCCTTCGAGACGCCAACCTTGAGGCCGAGGAATTCATAAATCGGACGCATCCAGTCAGCATCGCGCTGCGCCAGATATTCGTTCACGGTAACAATGTGAACGCCATCGCCGCCGAGCGTGTTGAGATACACCGGCAAGGTCGCGACGAGGGTCTTGCCCTCACCGGTCCGCATTTCGGCGATATTTCCCTCATGCAGCACCATGCCGCCGATGAGCTGAACATCGAAAGGTCGTAGTCCGAGCGTGCGCAAGGCGGCTTCCCGCACCACCGCGAACGCTTCCGGTAACAGGTCATCCAGCGATTCGCCTTTCTCGAAGCGACCACGGAATTCGTCGGTCCTCGCTGACAGCTGTTCATCACTGAGCTGCTGCATGCCTGGCTCAAGATCGTTAATCCGGCTGACAGTCTTTGAATACTCACGTAACAGCCGCTGATTTCGGCTGCCAAAAATTCGGGTCAAAAAATTAGCCACACAGGGCTCCTGGAAGGGACAGCTTCGCTCGCTGCCGGCCAGCACACAAAGACCGGTATTTTACTGACTGATCAGGATTTTGCACGATCGTTCTCGGTAACATGGAGGTTCGGTGCGACCTGCGGATATATGAGCAAACAGCGTAAAAACAAAGCGAATTCTGCATTGCGCACGGCCGGACTGCGCACTAAAGGTCAGTCCGCGATTCACAGGGTTGGTATTATTCCGCTGAATGGGCGGACTGGACTATTCGGCGCCCTGGCGGATGAAAGTCACCGGATTGACCCGCTTACCGTTCCGCAACACTTCGAAATGCAGATTCGGGCCTGTCGCACGGCCTGTGTCCCCCATCAGCGCGACTGTCTGACCTTTCCTGACTTCCTCGCCAACAGACACGAGGTTTTCAGAATTATGCGCATAACGGGTTGCATAACCGTTGCCGTGATTGATTTCGACCAGCTTGCCGAAACCATAGCGCGATGACGACCAGGTCACGACGCCATCGGCGACCGCGATTACCTCCGAGCCTGCCTTGCCGGCGAAATCCACGCCCCGATGATTGGCTGGCTTGCCGGTAAACGGATCAGTGCGCCGCCCGAAGTAAGATGACATCCAGCCGGACTTGACCGGTCGTCCCTGCGGATAGACGCGATCCGAGAGTTTCTGGTCCATCAGCATGCTCTCCAGCACGCCGAGTTGCGCTTCGCGATTGTTGAGCTGATTGTCGAGGACCTGCATCGCAACGAGCACCTCGGCAACAGCTACCGCTGAACCGCTCGCGAAAGGTTCTTCTTCAGGTCCGCCGATGGCCGGAACTGAATCAAAATCGAATTCGCCTTCCTCCAGGTCGGCCATTTCGGTAAGCCGCCGGCCGAGCGCATCGAGGCGAATAATGCGCGCGTTCATCTGCCCGATGCGGATCGATAATGCATCGAGTGTATCTTCCGTTTGTTGCCTGGTGATCGCGATTGCATTGCGCTGCGAGTCGATTTCATCAGTGAGGGACGCGACCT
>JADFNG010000088.1 GCA_022563505.1 Pseudomonadota bacterium
TCCGATGCGGCGAGTTCAAACGGTTCCGCTTCTGTTTCATTGATCAGTGCCTGCAGGTCTGCAGCCTCCTGGTGGGCATTGGCCACGGCTCGTGGACCCAGGCGACCGAGCATGTCATTGACTGCAGCAATGGTGCCTGCGGTTCGATCTTCCAGGATATACGCGGCGTGGGTTTCGTAGCCGAGGAGTGCGGCGCGTTCCGCGCGCAAGGCGAGAAGGCCAATGACGATTTCACGGTTGTCGAATTCGTTGCCACGAGCGCCACGAGCGGCGGATGTTTCCTGGATGCGGCGTCGTAGCTCGCGATTCTTGAGCGCGGTGAGGGCGGGCTGCTGCGTGGTGTTCCGCAGCGTGATGACGTACTGGCCCTCAAGATCGCGGTCAGCAGCTTCATTGGCGGCACTCTCGATTTCACTGTCAGACAATCCCGCCAGTTCATCGCGCGTTGTTACGACGATCGCCGAGGCGTTGACTTCGTTCAGCACGTTTTGACCGAAGGCCGTCGCCAGCTCGGCACGCTCTGCATTGATCGCACGCAGCCGGATCTTTTCCTCAGCCGATAGTTGTGCGCCGGCGCGCACAAAATCAGTGAAATAACGCTCCAGCAGCCGCAAGGACTCGGCGCCCAGTCCCAGTTCGGCGCGCTGCTGATAAAGGCTATCGATGCGTGTGAAAAGTTCCTTGTTCAGCAGGATGCGGTCTTCGTGCGCGGCAAATTTTGGCGCCATGAGGGTTTCTATTTCTTTCAGCTCATCGTTGGTGTGCGCGCTGCTCATGGCACTGAATACCCGGTCCGTGCGGTTGAGCATCTGCCCGGCATGTTCCAGGGCCACAATTGTGTTGTCGAAAGTAGCGGGCTCTGCGTTGTTGGCGATGGCTTCGGTCTCGCTGATCTCTTCGGCCATGCCACGTTCGAAGGCCGGCAGGTAATGCTCGTTCCTGAGCAAGTCGAATGCCGGCAGGCCATACGGGAGCTCGCTCGCCGCAAAGAACGGATTGGTTGGTGTGGCCACGGATGTCTCCGGCGGGTTATTGTTACCGCACGCGGCAACGAGGAAGACGAGAGTCAGGCTGAGCAGAACGCGAACAAGCGCCATATTGGTTTTCTCTGGTGTCGGCTGAAGCGACGCATCATAGCAATATCAAGAGTGGCATGCCGTTCATTCGGCCCTGCAAAATTAAGGGCTCAAAGTACATTTCTTGCCCTTTCGCTGATAGTGCGTCGAACCGCTTCCGCAGGAACGTACAACTGCTCCATCAGGTGTCGCGATGGCGAGGTGCTGATGCACGCCAGGAATACTGATGCCGCCGTATTTATGTTCGGTGACGATCGTCATGGTCGTGACTGTCCACAAGTCGCCGCATCAAATTACATTCAGCACGCAGCTCCTATCATTGCCTTGGACCCCGATAATGCGGGCCGCAATCGATTTCCTTCACGCAGCCTTCTTTTTTGATGCCTTTTTCCTGGCAGTCTTTTTCTTACTGGCTTTTTTCTTCACCGACTTTTTCTTTGTGGCGCTCTTCTTCGCGGCCTTTTTCCTGGGCTTGGATTTCTTGGCCAGTTCTTTCTGGATGCTTGCCAGTGCCTTGTTTATCCGCAGTGCGTGCGTCAGGTGATCGCGCGCATTCTTCAGATCGCCCATGACGGGCGCAAGGTCCTTACGCAGTTGTTTCGCTTCACTCCTGGCGATATCGAGCACCTTGTCCAGACTACGAATCTGCTTTCCGAGTTCCCGCTTGGACTTGCTTGCGGTCGCGTTCGCCAGTCGAGCGGTTTTTTTCTGCAGTTGAAGTGCGGCTCGTTTGGCACGCGTACTGGCACGGTTGATTGCCGTCCTCAGGCGCTTGCGTTGCCTGTCCAGTTCCCTGGCTGCGCGCTGCGATGTAATCAGGAATTGCTTCTTTGTTTGCTGAAGGGCTTTCTCGAGTTCGCTCAGTTCTTTGCTCACGGTGTTTTGTCTCCGAAGAATGAATGGTTTGCAATGCGTAACGGTAACAGATTTTGGATTCACATGGTGCAGTGGCAAGCCACACAGCAGGCAATGGGTGAGGCGAATCCGCAACCCGCGGCGTCCCCGCGGGGACGCCAGCATCTCTGTAAAAAGAGACTACCTTGACGGAGTACTAGTGGGTGACATCATCCTGGTACGCTTCGATCGGCGTCTCGAGTATGCCGACACCTTCAAGCTCGATGGTCACGACGTCGCCGGGATGCAAAAACTCACCGCGCTCAGCCCCGGTACCTGCCGGTGTTCCCGTCGAAATGACGTCGCCAGGATAGAGCATCAGGATCGAGGTCGCGTAGCGAATCAGGTTCGCCTCGTTCCAGATCAGGTCGGCAGTTGTCTGGTCTTGCATGATCTTGCCGTTCACCCGGGTGACAAGTCGGAGATTCGCGTGGTTGGGCAGAAACTCTTTTGGCACGATGTAAGGGCCGAACGGAGCACCGCGGTTTATGCTTTTACCATCGAACCAGTTCGGGCCGGGAAACATCGAGACTTCGCGAATGCGACCGCCACGATCGCTCAGGTCGTACATGATGCTGTAGCCGAAGACGTAGTTGTGCGCATCCTCATTCGACACGAGGTAGGCGCGCTTGCCGATAATGATTGCCATCTCGCCTTCCCAGTCGATGCGGTCCCGTCCTGGCGGGATGTAGTAGGGCTCTCCCGGACCGATGATGCACGAACGGGGAGACTTCGCGAACAGGACGGGCGCGTCGCGTTCGGGAACAATGCTGTCGACCAATGCGGCGGTGAAACCACGGCGACCGCCTTGCTCTTCGGCTTCGCCATCGTCCATGCCAACGGCATGTGCCTTGTAATTCGCGGCAGCGGCCAGCACATTCCAGGGATACTTGATGGGCGCCTGAATTGAAATATCGCCGATGTCATAGGCAAACGCCTGCCCGTCGGTCCCTGTTTCGCCGAAATAGTTTGCGATCTGGTAGAGGCGCCCTTTGACGGTTGCATATTCCTCTATAAGTGCACGCATCTCGTGCGGAATGCTCATTGATGAGAGCTCAGCCTCGCTGACCAGGTGTTCGCTTGCAGCGCTGATGTCCAGAATCCGCTCACCCAGCACCAGGCCGACGCGTTCGTTGCCATTGGAGATGAAGGTCGCCAGTTTGAAGGCGGTGTCGGGCGCATCGGATATGGATTGCGCCCCCATCCCGGAATTCCCCCCGCAAGCCATTATGGCGAGCATTACGATTCCAGCTGCCCATCGAATGGATTTCATAAACCTGTCTCCCAGCCTGTTGCCCTCATGAACGAGATTAACATGCTTCAGCATCGTCCCATGCGCACGAACGTCGCGGCGGGGACGCCGCAACAAAAAATCGCTGGCCAATAAATGCCGCAAGACTAACGTATGCTTGCGCCGATGAGTAACGGCACACTTGCATTGCTGTCCCTGCTACCCATTGCATCCGTCGCAATTTTTCTGGTCGCATTGCGCTGGCCGGCCAGTCGTGCAATGCCCATTGCCTACATTGTTTGCGCTGCACTCGCCTTGTTCGTCTGGCAAGTGCCCGTGGCTGTTGTGGCGGCGGCATCCGTTAACGGCATTGTGATTGCGGCAACACTCATATTCATCATATTCGGCGCAATCGCGCTGCTGAACACGCTGCAGGAAAGCGGTGGCTTGCACGCCATTCGCGCCGGTTTTACGGATATCTCGGCGGATCGCAGAGTCCAGGTCATTATCGTTGCCTGGCTGTTCGGATCCTTCATTGAGGGGTCTGCCGGATTTGGTACACCGGCCGCCGTGGCAGTTCCGCTCCTCGTCGGTCTCGGCTTTCCCGCAATGGCCGCCGTTATTGCCGGCATGATTATCCAAAGCACGCCGGTCTCGTTCGGTGCAGCCGGCACGCCGATACTGGTTGGCGTATATACCGGCTTGTCCAGCGACGTGGCGGTCATGGACATGATCAGTGCTGCCGGCACACAGACTTTCGCTGAAGTGCTGGACTCGATCGCCATAAAAGTCGCGCTGTTGCACGCGGTTGCCGGGACATTCATACCGCTCATTGTGGTCAGCATGATGACGGGATTGTTCGGTGAGAATCGCTCGTTTTCCGAAGGGCTGCGTGCCTGGAAATTTGCGTTGTTTGCGGCGTTTGCCATGACGGTCCCGTATGTTCTCGCCGCCATATTTCTTGGGCCGGAATTTCCATCGTTGCTCGGCGGGCTCATCGGCCTGGCGATCGTGATCACGGCCGCGCGCCACAACTTCCTTACGCCGAAAGACACCTGGGATTTCGCGGACAAGTCGAAATGGCTGCCGGAGTGGTCCGGCAGCATTGAATTCAAGCCGGGGGACATCCCGGATCGCAACATCAGCCGGGTCTCTGCCTGGTTGCCGTACTTCGTTGTTGCGGGGTTGCTGGTCATTACGCGCCTCGACGGATTGCCGTTCAAGTCACTGATGCAAGGCGCCGCAATTCGCATTCCCGAATTATTCAATACACACATTGGCATCAGCATTTCACCGTTGTATTTGCCCGGGTCGATCTTCCTGGTTGCCGTCGCATTCACTTACATCATCCATCGCATGGATCGAGCGGCAATCGGGCGAGCCTTGCGCAAATCGGGCAAGACTTCGTTGCAAGCATCCATGGCATTGATTTTCACGGTGCCGATGGTGCAGGTGTTCATCAATTCGGGCGGCGGCGCGGCTGGATTCAGTCGCATGCCGATCGAACTGGCAGACGGTGTCGCAGCACTGGTTGGCAGCGCCTGGCCGTTATTTGCGACGTTTATCGGTGGGATGGGCGCATTCGTCGCGGGCAGCAACACCGTCAGCAACATGATGTTTTCCTCGTTTCAATTCGGCGTAGGCCAACGCATCGGCGTGGATCCTACCTGGATCGTGGCCTTGCAGGCGGTGGGTGGTGCCGCCGGCAATATGATATGCGTACACAACGTTGTTGCCGCATCTGCGGTGGTCGGCATGCTCGGCCGCGAAGGGCTGGTTATTCGCAAGACCTTTTTGCCGTTTGTCTACTACGCATCGTTCACAGGGGCCATCGGCTATTTCATCGTTTGGTCCGGTTCGATGGGTGTGGTAAATGCCGGCTCAGTGATTGCCACGGCAATTGCCGTGGCGGCGATTGTCATTATCTGGCGTGGCAATCGAGAGTAGTACGGGGCCCGGCATCGCCCTGTTCTCCCGAGGTGGCAGCGATTGACGCTTCCCTGTTGGAGCGTCTCCCGAGGCGCGACCACCCAAACAAGGATTTTTCAGACTCAGAAAATTCGCTTCGACCCCTTACTTTCTTGATATATTCAAGGCAGCCTGGTATCAGGCAGACAACCGCAACCAACAACGCACAACCCAAAAACGCGAGAGAAATTTATGCGATGCGCAACCCCAATCACAATCTTAAGCCTACTGCTGGCCGCCTGCCCCACCAGCGCACAAGACACCACGGCGGCAAAGCCAATGCCTGAAACCAACAAACAATTCCTCTTGATCTACCCCAACCTGGACAACCCAGATGGTGAGGTGTTGCTGGAAAATGAGCACGTCGTATTGCAACGGTTTGTCGTCGGCCCCGGGGAATGGGAGGGTATTCACTCTCATCCCGGCAATCAGCTCTACGTACACGTCAAGGGCGGGGAGTGGTCCGGCCGCGCCGGTGGCAAACCCACCTATTCGGCAGAGGTCGATGCGGACGGGGCGGTGGGCTGGATGCCCGCGATTCCACTCAGCGAAGGACACGAATCCGGCAACACCGGCGATACGCCAATCGATCTGATCTGGGTGACCTTGAAAGGCGATGGGCCGATAGCTCCCGAGGTCGACCATGCGCCGCAGATTTACCCCGACATTCCCCTGGAATTATTGCTGGAAAACGACCGGGTCATCGTACAGCGAGTGCAGGTCGAGCCGGGCCAGTGGGAGGGCGTCCACTCGCATTCCGGTAACCAGATCTATATCCACATCAAGGGCGGCATCTGGTCGGAGCGCCGTGGTGGCGAGCAATTACCGCCGTCATCGTTTTCGGAAACGGGCTCTGTGGGTTGGATGGAGGCCATTGATATGAGCGTGGCGCACGAATCCGGCAACACGGGTGACACCACCATCGATCTTATCTGGATCACACTCAAGTAAGCGAAGCTTTACGCAAAATGTGTCAGGCCTAATAGGGCAGCACCAAACCAGCCTGAGACCGTCCCACACCCCGACGTCCCCGCGGGGACGTGCTGGCTGAATCGTTCAGCCCTACCGTATGACGATTAGCTACCGCGCAACGCAGCCACAGCTAGTGCTATCCAACCGAGGATGAAACAAAGTCCGCCTACCGGCGTAACCGCGCCGAGCCAGCGCTCACCGGTGAGCGTCATAAGATACAGGCTGCCGGAGAATATGAGTATTCCAGATGTAAACAGCCAACCCGACGCATTGATCCAACTACCTGGCCACTGTCCAGCGGCCCAGGCGACGGCGAACAACGCAAGCGCATGGTACATCTGATAGCGAACGCCGACTTCGAAGACGGACAGGAGGTCTTCGGTCACCCGGGATTTGAGCGCATGCGCACCGAATGCACCGAGAGTTACACCAATCGCCCCAGCGATTGCGCCCACTGCAAACCAGTTTAACTTCATTGCAAACTCCCAATTCGTTGGCACATAGTGTAGACGAATTGATGTCTTATCACTCAGCAGGAACGACTCCTTATGCGTTCGGCACGATGTCAGATATGGCCGAGCCAGAATGGGACGGCAAAATTATCTGGTGAGAGATGTTTGGGGTCAGAGTAAAAACTAAGGCGTTTTTACTCTGACCCCAAACATCACAAACATTACCATCGACCGGCTAGCAAGTGGGCAGGCAGTCGCAGCGCAGCCGATTGGAGCGGGGAAACGTCGGATTTCAGGGTAGCGGTGCTTCCGTTGCCTGCAGGGAGCGCCTGAGACTCCTTTCGCGCCAGACGATGAGCAGGTTGGAGGAAATGACGATGGCAGTGCCAGCGAACACGATCGGCAACGGCCAGTCGTTCCAGACCATCCAGCCGAACAGAATCGCCCACACGATGCTGCTGTAGTTGATCACGGCCACGAGTGCAGCCGGCGTGTATTTCAGGGCGGTGGAGTACAGCCACTGCGCGGCCGCGCCGGCCAGGCCGATGGCGATGAAGAACGGTATTTCGGCGAGCGTCGGGCCGGTCGCAACAAACGGCATCGCCAGGCCGCTGACAAAGGTACCAATGATAAAGAAATAGAACGTGGTCGTTTCGGGCCGCTCATGCCCGCCCAGGTGTCGCAGCAGGATGCTCATGGTCGCCTGCAGCAGTGCGGCGCACAACGCCACGATGACACCCAGCATCGCCACCTCACCGGTAGGCTGCACCATGATCGAAACGCCGACAAAACCCGTGAGAACAGCCGTCCAGCGATACGGGCCGACCCGCTCATGCAGGAGTAGAACGCCGAGTACGGGAATGAACAGTGAGGCGGTGAACAAAAGTACCGTTGTCTCGGCCATTGGCATGAGCGAATACGCGGCGAATGTCATCGTCAGAGTGACAGTGCCGAGGACCGCACGCGTCACGACCATGAGTCGCTTGCTCTGAATGACAAAGATCTCGCGACGGCCGAACGCGAAGCCTGCAATTAGAAACGGAACACAAGCTATCAAGTTGCGGAAGAATACGATCTCGAGTATCGAGTGGCTGGCGCTGAGATGTTTTGCGATCACGTTCATCAACATGAACATGAAGATCGCGCCCGCACCTGCCCACATTCCACGCACGAGGTGCTCGGATTCGTCCTTTTGTTGCGTCGTCTCGGCCATGTCAGCGGCGGATCATAGCAGCCGCAGAGACCGGGCGACGGCGCACCCAATCTCTAGCTTTCTATGTGCCCACTTTGCAGCCCAATCCAATATCACTCAAGGTAACCCAGCATCACCTAACGCGGCTCGAATTCACCGAAGCACGTTACCCTCGGTACTCTTGGCTTACGGTAAGTTGTTGAATTTAGCTTCTGAAAATCCGCGTGTCTCGCACGTAGATTCACTATCTCAACGTTGAGAGCAAGGATCCTCTATGCTCGGTTCGATTCCGCCCCTGACCACCATTCTTTGAAGCAAGCGCGTCGATGCATCACGAGATACCCGTCAAATCACGAATACTGCTAGCGAGACCCCGAGTGATCTCACAACCGCATAAACTGCTGCCGCGTTCGTGACCAGGCGTAACCCAGCAACACAGCCACAAAAAACACCTCTGCGCCGAAATTGATAACCGAGCTAATGAGCTGCTGTAGTAGTTCGGGAATCTCGAACGGCAACAGATTCGTGAGGACACCCAACACCGCGTCAGTGACGAGGTTAGTCACGTACAACGACAGCTTGATCGTGAATATAGACACCGCCGCAGTGATCCCCGATTCGAATGCAGACTTGAATAGCGTCTCGACGTCATGAGAATGGGCGATGGGCAGCAACATCCAGACGCAAATGATAAACGATGTCGTCACGCCGTCGGTGCGCCCGAACAAGCCAAGATCGGCACTGGGAACGGACTGCAGCCACGTGAGCAGCACAATAGCCATCCAGCACAGGGCCCACAGCGCGAGCAGGTGGGGCGCCACTTTGATCCAGTTTTCCTGTGTTTCCGCGGTCGTAAAATCGCGTGTCTGCTCCTCGCCTCTTCGCATCAGCACACGCAGGTAGATGCCCACGAGAACCGCCGGGATGACGAACGGGTAAAATAGGACGTTTATGACCGACGCCAGCCATGACGTCGATCCATCCGAGCTCAGCAGCGCAGAAAGGACTGCTTTCGCCGCGCCGGCGGCGATCGCGGCACCCAGGACGACGGTCACCAGTTGCCAGAACTTCTCCATTGTCGTCTGCGATTCCTCGACCGCCGTCGGGAGGGCCGCAATATGTCGCGCCGAGATCGCCATATCCGACAGCCCGACAAATGCGCGGGCCCGCGCTGACTTCCAGGAATGGCCGGCATCGTCCTTGAATATCTCGACGTCATGCGCTTCGACCGGCGCACCGGACGTACCCCATATGAATTGATTCACGCCCACCGCCTCGGCAATCTCGCGAGCGGCGCGCCGTCGAATATCGAATGCAAGAACGCCAGGTACCGCTTTGCCGTCATCGAGGCTTCGCAGTTCGCCGTCGTACCAATCGACCGCCGGTAACTTCGCCTTCTTGCGAGCCGTGGCGGCCGGGTTGCCGAACAGTCGTTGTCCCTTTTTACCCAGTCTCGCCAACGGGATAAACACGAAGGATTCGGCGCCCCGTTGCTCGAGCAAGCGCTCGAATCCGGCGCTGTGCTTGTTCGGTACGGCGGTAACGTCGATGCCATCGATTTGGATTCGGACTTCGACAGGTTGATTCTTTTTCTTGGCCATGTGTCGGGGTGCCTGCCGGGCAAGTATGCGTGCCTGTGCAGTGATGGTATGGTTTTGCTCGTATTTAGCAAGGACTACGCAAATTCAGCTTCCAGACATGAATAGCGACGTACTAAGCATCACTAACATCATTGTAGGCATCACTTGCCTTGTTTCTTTTCTACTAATGGAGAAACAAACAGGCAAGGCGCTCCTGATCTTTCACCCTGTGACAATTCGGGAACACCATCAATGGTATCGTTTTGTGACGTCCGGTTTTGTCCATGCAGATATGATGCATCTTGCGGTCAATATGTTCGTCCTGTGGTCATTCGGGAACGCAATCGAGAGGTACTATTATCCGGCCTTTATGGGCGACTTCGCTGCTCAGAAATACATGGTTCTGTATTTCGGAGGAGTCGTCGTGTCGTCTGTTCCGAGTTATTTCCGGCAAAATAAGAATCCAAATTATGCAGCTTTGGGGGCTTCGGGCGGCGTGTCAGCGGTGGTATTTGCTGCGATACTTTTCGAGCCTTGGCAGAATTTGTACCTATACGGTGTGATTGCTATTCCGCAGATCTTGGCGGGCGCGGCTTACCTTTTTTACTCGTGGTACAAAGACAAAAAGGCTACCGACAATATCGGCCACATGGCGCACTTTGCCGGAGCTGTCTGGGGGCTCTTGATTACGGGCTTAATGAATCCTGAGCTGTTTACTCGCTTCGTTCAAAAGGCACTCCAGGGTCCGAGCTGGCTTTAGGAAATAGGAAAAAGGGGTCGAACCGATTTTCCAGCTCTCCATGTGCCCACTTTAGTGCCCAAACCAAGATCACCTACCGTTACTCAAGAGCATCGACCGGGTCGAAAATCCGACGCATTACGTGTTCTTGCGGGAAACTAGGGGTCGAACCGATTTTTAGTTACCCAGCCTCGGCCTGCCACGCTTGCCAGTCGGCACAGCTCGGCGCAACATCGCTTCAATTTGTTCTTTGAATCGATGATCGCCAATAACACCACAAGCATTGGTGTTCATGCGTATCCTGGTTAATAACTTTTCGCCGAGTACGTTGTGGAAGAGCGCTCTATAAGCCTGTTGCCTTGCTGACGGATCAACAGCCAATTCGAGATAGCACGAGTGCGCTGTAATTAGAGAGTCATCAGATCCTGCGGCATGGTGCGCATAGCTCGAGTACCGGTACTCCCCTGGTGCTGCAACCATGCGGGCGCGCACGGGATTGAGCTCGATGTACCGTTGGCAGATCAGCAAGTAGTTGCTGTCCTGAACCAGGCTGGCTTTGTAACGGCCCTCCCACAATGTGCCCGTACGACAGTAACGAACATTCAAGCGCTGCACGTAGTTTCGTCCCATAGCCTGCATCATCAGCGGCAACGATCTAGCGTGTCCAGGAGTGACCAGTAAATGCACGTGGTTGGTCATCAGTACATAGGCGTGGATCAAGCAATCATTGGTTGCTGCCGCTTCCTGCAATGCTTCGAGATAAAGTGAGTAGTCCTGTTCATGAAAAAACACGGCTTGCCGGTCGACGCCGCGTGCTATGACATGTTGCGGAATGTTGGGGATGAAGTATCTGCATTGGCGCGGCATAACCGAATTGTCTTGCGAATGGGCTGGTGCGATCTATGCTCAAAATTGTACTAAGTATTGATTAATTCGGTTCGACCCCTAATGCTCCTGCGTCGATTTGTACATTTGATCGGGCTCTATCCGAGTCGCGAATGTGAGCCTCATCAAGATATGGTCAATTCATGGTTGAAATATGGTTAAACACCTATAATAATGGATATACCCGACAGCGGTTCAACGCCCATGCCTCAACTCATCGAGAACATCGCAAAACACGACTATATTGGTTTTAACCCCACCAAAAGTGGCGACCTGCCGAACTATAAGGTTGTGCCCGATTTCCTGCGCTTCAACAAGAAGCAGACCTCGCAACTCGCGCAAATTTCGCAAGCGTCTGTCCGCTACGACGAGAAGATTCCGAACGATCTCGCGGAACGATTGGAACAGATCGCCAATATCGCAAATCGCGTGGCTGCGCTTTTCGATGGCGATATCGGAAAGGCCGCCCTCTGGTTTCGCACTCGTAATTCTATACTCGGCCAAGTTGCACCGCGAGATATGGTACGTCTGAACCGATTTAAGCGATTGGCAAAGTTCGTCACAGAAGCGGAACAGCAGCGTTAGAGGGGCGAACACATCGGCCGCAGGCGAAAACCGCCCACATTTCAGCGCAGACCGACCGAGTCGCGCAAGGGAAAAAGGCTGTCCGCAGAAAGGAAAGCGTTCCTGCTCGATGAATTTTCTGCCGAGAACATCCGTGTTTG
>JADFNG010000013.1 GCA_022563505.1 Pseudomonadota bacterium
ATGAGCGGGCAATAGAGCTGTCCGATCGCGCACCCTTATTCGTCAGCGGCCTCGGTTATGCATATGGACTTGCGGGCCGCAAAAGTGAGGCTCAGGTCATACTCGATGAGCTTGTTGAGCGGGAAGCTGAGGGGCATGCCGAGCCGTATCATGTTGCCATAGTGCATGTTGGGATTGGCAATGATGAGCAGGCGATCGACTGGCTGGAGAAAGCCTTTGCGGCGCGCAACAGCCACATGCTTTATATAAAGCAGGGAGCGCAGTTTGATCCACTGCGTGAAAATCCTCGCTTTGAAGCCTTGATTCTGCGGATGGGCTGGTAGAAACGAGCCCTGGAAGTAAATGCTGCGGTACTGAAAAACAAAAAGGCCCCCGTCAGGGAGCCTTGATTTGTTTGGTGCCCAGAAGAGGACTTGAACCTCCACTACCTTGCGATAACCAGCACCTGAAGCTGGCGCGTCTACCAATTCCGCCACCTGGGCAGGCTGGAACCGCGTACAATTGCAGTTCCTACGGGTCGCGCACTCTACAGAATGATGGCTCATTCTGTCAATAAACTACGTTAACTGCATGATTTAATCTGGAGCAATATCGATTGCCAAAAGCCAGGAAGACCTCGCCAAAGAAGGCGAAAGCCAAGCCGTACAAACACCCGATTCCCGACCGGAACGCGCTCCTGGAGTACTTGCGAGATGTGGGTCAGCCGCGAAGAGTCAACGCGATTCTGACAGACTTCAGTATTGAGGGCGCCAAAGGGCGAACTCAGTTGCTGGAAAAGCTCTCTGCCATGGTGCGGGCAGGGCAGATCATTCAAAATCGTGGCGGCGAGTATTGTCTTAGTGAAAAGCTTGACCTCATCTCAGGCACGGTCAGCGCGCACAAGGACGGTTTCGGCTTTGTCATCACTGACCAGGGCGGCGATGACGTGTACCTGTCGGCGCGGGAAATGCGCTCGCTGTTCGACGGTGACCGGGTCGCCATCAAGATCTCTGGCGTTGACCGCCGCGGCCGGCCAGCCGGGAAGCTGGTGGAGGTGTTGGAGCGTCGCACCGAGGAAGTTGCCGGGCAATTCATTCGCGAGCGCGGCATCGGCCTGGTCATACCGGATAATCCCAAAATCGCGCACCGTATTTTGATTCCGAAAGGTGAATCAGGCAATGCCAGGCCGGGACAGATTGTTGTTGTCCGGATTCTCGATTACCCGAACAAATTCGAACAACCCACGGCAACCGTAATTGAAGTTATCGGCGATCCTCATCAGAAAGGCATCGCGACTGACATCGCGATTCACGCGCACGATATTCCGACCGACTGGCCAAAGCCGGTGGATCAGCAAGTCAGGAAACTGGGGCGCAGCGTTCCCGCAGCAGCGAAACAGAACCGAATTGATTTACGGGATTTCGATCTCGTCACCATTGATGGTGCGGATGCACGTGATTTTGATGATGCCGTTTATTGCCAGAAGTCCGGCAAAGGGTGGCGGCTGTGGGTGGCTATCGCGGACGTCGCGCACTACGTCGAAATCGATTCAGCGCTCGACAAAGAGGCGATTCGGCGTGGCACGTCCGTGTATTTTCCGGACCGGGTTGTGCCCATGCTGCCGGAAGAATTGTCGAACGGTCTTTGTTCGCTGAAACCGAAGGTCGATCGACTGTGCCTCGTGTGTGAAATGCGCATCGGCGCCGACGGCAAGGTGTCGCGATCGAGATTTGTGGAAGGCGTCATGTGCTCGTCAGAGCGATTGACATACTCGCAAGTCGATAAATTATTGACCGGTGAGAAGGATCACTCCATTCCGGCTCACTTGCATTCGGCCATCCACGAACTGCACAGTCTTTACAAGGTATTCGCCGTGAATCGGCAAAAGCGTGGTGCGATCGAACTCGACATTCCGCAGACAAAGATACGCCTGGACGAGCAGGGCGCCGTTGTCGATATCGTGGCGGAGTCAAGAAATGATGCTCATCGACTGATCGAGGAATGCATGATTGCGGCCAACGTGCAGGCGGCGAAATTTCTGCGACGGCATAAAATCGCCGGGCTCTACCGTGTGCATGCCAAACCGGATCCGGATAGTTTTGATGAGTTGCGCCAATACCTGTTGAGCCTCGGCTTGAAGGTGCCGCACCCCGATCATGTACAACCGCGTGACTTCAATCGATTGATCGAGCAGGTGAAAGACCGGCCGGACAGTGCCGCGATTTCGATGTCGATGTTGCGTTCATTGAAACATGCCGAGTACACGCCAAAAAATGAGGGACACTTCGGTCTTGCACTCGATGCATACGCACATTTCACCTCGCCAATAAGGCGTTACCCTGACCTGCTGGTGCATCGTGCGATTCGACACATTGTTGGTGGTGGAAAAGCGGCAGGCTACGGCTATGATGCCGACCACATGGGGCGTCTCGGTGCGGTCTGTTCGGCCCATGAGCGCCGTGCGGAAGAGGCTACACGTGAGGTCGAGGCGCTGCTTAAATGTCAGTTTATGGAAGAGAAAATGGGTCAGCAATTCGATGGTGTTATCACCGGAGTGACAAATTTCGGTGTTTTCGTGCAATTGAAGGAGAACGCGGTCGATGGACTGGTGCATGTGTCCAGCCTGACGAATGACTACTACGTTTTCGATGCCGTCACGCGCACCCTGGTGGGTGAGCGCAGTGGCAACGTTTATGCGATGGGCGATGAATTGCAGATTGTTGTGCATCAGGTCGACCTGGAAACGCGGCGCATCGATTTTCGGCTGGTCAGCGATCGACAGAGCCGGCGCGTGCCCACAAGAAGGCGCCGCCGGTGAGCAAGGCCAAATACGTTACCGGTCTGCGGGCGGTCGAACAGCTTCTGGCGGCACCCGGCTCCGATATCAAGAAACTGTATGCCGAATACCGCAGTGCCAACCCTCGCGTTGAGGCGCTGATTGAATTGGCGCAAGCCAGGGGCATTGAACTGCAGGCCGCTAACCGGGCCCGCTTGCAGCAGATCAGTGGCGAGTCGCGTCATCAGGGTGTCATTGCCGAAGTCCGGCGCAGCACGGTACTGGACGAAGCGGCGCTAAGGACGCTGGTGGAAGACCGGCTGGTCAACGAAGTCCACGGACCGCTTCTGTTGCTGATTCTGGACGGTGTCCAGGATCCTCATAACCTGGGTGCCTGTTTGCGCACGGCGGATGCGGCCGGCGTGGATGCCGTGGTCGTACCGCGTCATGGTGCAGCGGGTCTCGGCCCTGCGGTCAGCAAAGTTGCCGCCGGTGCAGCCGAATCGATGCCGTTTGCGACGGTCGGCAATATCGGGCGCGTTCTGTCCTGGCTGGCCGAATACGGCGTCATTTTGGTGGGCACCAGCGATACCGGCAGCAAGAGCCTGTTTGAGGCGAAACTGGATGGACCGCTGGCGCTGGTCATGGGGCGCGAACACTCGGGTCTCAAGAAGAAAATCATGCAGCGCTGCGATGTTCTGGTGAATCTGCCGATGCATGGCAGTGTCGAAAGCCTGAATGTTTCGGTGGCCACCGGCATCTGCCTTTATGAGGCGCTGCGCCAGCGCGCCACTGAAGACGGGCTTGAGGGCCAATGAAGAGGGCTGGAGCGTCTCCTGAGGCGCGACTCTGTTGAGATCGATCGCGCCTCAGGAGAGGCTCCAACGGGGGACCACGAGAATAACGTGGTTTGTTCTCTTGCGCGAAGGGCCTCGCTTGGGTAGGATGCGCGTCCCCGTCGAGTTGGCGGGCGGTCCGTAAGCGGGCTTTACCTCTTGCCTCACCGGCAGTGCCGGGAGGCTGTAATCCGTAAGGTCACTCTGTCATTGAGGCAGCGTTGCCGATTCGATTTCATCCAAAAGGGAAGACAATGAGACACTACGAAATTGTGTTTCTGGTCCATCCAGACCAGAGCGAGCAGGTTCCTGCCATGGTGGAGCGCTACCAGGGCATGGTTACCGCATCCAACGGTACTGTTCACCGCAGCGAAGACTGGGGCCGGCGCCAGTTGGCGCACCCCATCACCAAAGTTCACAAAGCACACTACGTTATGCTGAATGTGGAATGCACGCACGATGTCATTGATGAGATTACGAGCGCATTTCGCTTCAACGATGCCGTGCTGCGGCACCTCGTCATCAAGCGCGATGCAGCGATCACAGAGGCCTCACCGATGGCCATTGCGGTCGAAGAGGAAAATGCCAAGGAGCGCGAGTCTCAGCGCCGACGTGATGCGAAAGCGGCGGCCGAAAGTGCGCTGCTGACTACCGCAGCGAAAACGGCGTCGATCGATGACAGCGATGACTCCGCGACTGACGACAAGGCTGAATCAGCAGCAGCCCCGGCAGAGGCAGCAACGGAGAAAGCTGAGGCTGAGACAGCTGAGGCTGAGACAGCTGAGGCTGAGAAAGCTGAGGCTGAGAAAGCTGAGCCTGAGAAAGCTGAGCCTGAGAAAGCTGAGGCTGAGACAGCTGCCACGCCGGTTGACGCGGAGGCGGCGTCCAACGATGACGACAATAACGACAGCGAGGCCGCTGCAGAGCCGGCCGCTGACGCCAAGACTTCCTGAGGGAGAAGCAGATTATGAGTCGCTATTCGCGCAGACGTAAATATTGTCGTTTCACGGCAGAGGGTATTACCGAGATTGACTACAAGGATCTCGCGTTGCTGAAAGCCTATGTGAGCGAGACCGGCAAGATCGTGCCGAGTCGCATCACGGGCACCAAAGCACGCTATCAGCGCCAGCTGTCGACCGCCGTCAAGCGGGCACGATTCCTGGCACTGTTGCCCTACACCGACCGGCACTGACAAGGACTGGGGTCATGCAGCCAATCGCCGCATGGCTGATTGCCCGGCCGTTGCACGCAGTGCTGGCTCTGGCGCTAACGCTGGTATTGCCGTTTGCGCAGATCTTTAGTGGTGCGGCTATCGTCATGCTGGTTCTCTACGGTGGCGCACGCACCGCCGCGCTGCAGGGCCTGATCGCGATAGCAGTACTGGCAGCGCTTTCGCTGGTGACCGGCGGCTCATTGCCGGAAATCCTGGTCAATGGTTTGTTTGCGTGGCTGCCGGTATTTCTGTTGGCATGGTTGCTGCGACGAAGTCGTTCACTGACTTTGACGCTGCAGGTATCCGCCATTGCTGCGATGGCGGTGACGTTGGGTTTTTACATTGTCGTCGCCGATCCGACCGCATACTGGATGGCGGTATTGACGGATGTGGCAGCCGCATTCAGGGATATGGGTCTCACTGAGCAGGCAGGCATGATTGTCGCCCAGGCAGAGTTAATTGCACCGCAGATGACGATGGTGACGGTGCTGACCAGCTGGTCGCTGATCGTTCTGGTTTTGGTGTTGGGTTACGCAATTTACCAGGCGTTGCCGGGTAAGAGTGCAGAATTTGGCCGCTTTTGCGATTTACGCTTCGGCCGCACTCTGGCGCTGGTTATGGCGGTGACCTCCGTGCTGGCCCTGCTGATCGGGGTCGAGTGGTTGCGGAATTTCGCTTTTGTGGTGTTCGCGATTTTCTGGTTGCAGGGACTTTCGATGATGCATTGGTTACGCGTGGTCGGACCGTTGCCATTCATCGTCTTGATTGTGATTTATGCGATGTTGCCATTCTTGAATGCGCTGCTCGTGATGGCATTGGCGATCCTTGGTTATACCGATGCGTGGTTTGATTACCGGGCCCGCATTGGCAAGAACATGGCGCGTTAGCTACGCGCTGTGAAAACAGACAATAAAGCAATAAGGCTTGAGTTATGAACGTAATATTGTTGGATAAAGTGGAAAATCTTGGCGCCATCGGCGACCTCGTTAATGTAAAGCCGGGTTACGGTCGCAATTTCCTGATACCGACGGGCAAAGCCGCTCTGGCCACGCCGGCCAACATCAAGGAATTTGATGCGCGGCGTGACGACCTGGAGAAAACAGCGGCGGAAGACCTGGCGGCGGCAAAAGCGCGTGCCGAATTGCTGACCGGCATGGAGTTGGTGATTCCGGCCAATGCGGGCAGTGAAGGCAAACTCTTCGGTTCCGTAGGACCGATCGATATTGCAGCGGCGCTGGAGAAAGTCGGTGTTGAGGTCGCGCGTGCCGAAATTCGACTGCCGGACGGACCGCTCCATGAACTCGGCGATCATACCGTCGGCCTGCATTTACATATTGACGTCAATGTTGATATTACGGTGCAGATCGTTGCCGAAAATTAGCGGATAAGATTTTCCCGTTACCTGTGTGGTAACGTAGACGGCCGCCGGCAATTCCTTGTGGCGGGCTAATCCGAGAATGATGCAGAGGGGCACTCTGCGGGAGTGGTCAGAGAACCATGGTGCGCGCGCTGGACGACGGGGGAAATATTGAGGGCGCAGAGTTGCGCCTCAAAGTACCGCCCAACTCCATCGAAGCAGAGCAGTCCGTGCTCGGCGGCATCATGCTGGACAATACCGCATGGGACAAGATTGCCGATATCATCATTGAGTCCGATTTCTATCGAAAAGATCACCGTATAATTTTTTCCGGCATCGCCGCTCTGGCTGAAGACAGCCAACCGTGTGATGTCGTCACGGTTTCGGAATATCTCGGTAATCGCGGTGAACTTGAAGATGCCGGCGGCCTTGAGTACCTGGCGACGCTGGCCAATGAGACGCCCGGGGCCGCAAACGCGCGCGCCTACGCTAAAATTCTCCGCGAGCGCTCGATGTTGCGCGCCTTGATCTCTGCCGGTAACGAAATCAGCGGCAGTGCTTATGCCACCGATGGCCGCTCGGCATCGGAACTGGTGGACGAAGCTGAGCGAAGAGTTTTTGCCATCGCCGATAAAGGAGCCCGCGGCAAGGTTGGATTCAGGGCCCTGAAGCAAATTTTGCCTGCCGCAGTGGATCGTATCGATCTCCTGCACCAGTCTGAAGGCAATATTACCGGCGTTTCAACCGGCTACACCGAGTTTGACAAGTTGACCGCCGGTCTGCAGGCAGGTGATCTGATTATCATTGCCGGGCGACCGTCAATGGGCAAGACCACACTGGCGGTCAATATTGCCGAGAATGCCGCTATCGGGGCGAAGATTCCGACCGCCATTTTTTCGATGGAGATGCCCGCGCAACAACTGGCATTCCGCATGATTTCCTCGCTCGGCCGCGTCGACCAAACGCATTTAAGGACCGGCAATTTTCCCGATGAAGACTGGTCGCGTATCAATACCGCTGTCCAGTTGATGTCCGATGCACCCATTTTTATTGATGACACGCCGGCCATGTCGCCGACCGAGATACGGGCACGGGCGAGGCGACTGAAGCGCGAGCACGGGCTTGGACTGATTGTGATCGACTATCTGCAACTCATGCAGGTTCCAGGCAACAAAGAAAATCGTGCCACCGAGATTTCAGAGATATCTCGTTCATTGAAGGCGCTTGCGAAAGAACTCGACGTTCCCGTGATCGCATTGTCGCAGCTCAATCGAAGCGTTGAGCAACGGCCGGACAAGCGGCCTGTCATGTCGGATCTGCGTGAATCCGGTGCGATCGAGCAGGATGCGGATCTGATCGTCTTCATCTATCGTGAGGAAGTCTACAATCCGGACACGCCACGCAAGGGCATTGCCGATATCACCATAGCCAAGCAGCGAAATGGCCCCATTGGCGACTTTCCGCTGACCTTCGTTGGCCGCTTCACAAAATTCGAAAACTGGGTGCCTGATACTTATGCGGATGAGGGCTATCCGTGAGTTTTGGAGCCCGGGTCGAAATCAGACTCGATGCGCTCAAACATAATTTCGAGGTATTGCAGGGCACCGTTCCGGGCAGTCGGGTGATGGTGGCCGTCAAGGCCAATGCTTACGGGCATGGGTTGGTCACGGTATCGCGCGCGCTCGCTCATCACGCCGATGCGTTCGCCGTCGCCAGGCTGAGTGAGGCGCTCAGGCTTCGCGAAGCAGGCATTGAGAAAACCATCGTTCTCCTCGGTGGCGTGACCAACCGTGACGAACTTGCACTGGCGGTCACGCATTGTTGTGCGCTGGTCATCCACAGCGAATACCAGGTTGCCCTGCTGGAAGCAACTAAAACCGTGCCGGTTTATGTTTGGCTCAAAATTGATACCGGCATGAATCGCCTCGGCGTTGCCGTCGAGGACGCCAACGGATTGATTTCCCGATTGCGCCAAATCGGTTGCGATCGCAATCTGGGCCTGATGACGCATTTCGCCAATGCCGACGACGTCAGTGATCCGACGTCAAAGCAGCAACTGCAGCGGTTTCTTGAGCTTGCCGACCACTTTGACGGCGATGTGAGTGTTGCGAATTCAGCGGCGTTGCTGGGCTGGCAAGCGCTGCTCAATGCACCGGGTATGTGGCACCACACGGGGGAGACATGGATTCGGCCGGGTTTGTCGCTATACGGGGTTTCGCCGCTCGTGGGCAAGACCGCCGCCGACCTTAACCTGCGGCCTGTCATGCAGTTTGAGTCGACGCTTATCGCCGTCAAACCGGTTCGGCAGGGCGATCGGGTGGGGTATGGCGGTCACTGGCTTGCGCAACACGACAGTGTCCTTGGAATTGTCGCCGCTGGTTATGGTGATGGCTATTCGCGCTGCCTGCCTGCGGCAACACCGTTGCTGGTCAACGGCCGGCGAGTGCCGCTGGCGGGTGTGATTTCCATGGATCTCTGCGCGGTCGACCTCGGTCCGAATGCTCGCGATGCCGTGGGGGATCCGGTCACGCTTTGGGGGGAATCGCTGCCGGTGGAGGAGATCGCCCAATGTGCGGCTACGACTGCGTATCCGTTGCTGTGTGGCGTGACGGATCGGGAAGGGCGTCTGTCCTGACAATCCCTGGCTGGCGCGAGCCGCTCTCAGGACTTGAAGAAGCCCATCTTGACGCCCGCGATTTGTACGACGTCATTGTCAGAAAGTTTTTTCGCTTTTGCCCCAATTGGCTGGCCATTGACCAGTGGGTAGTCACCTTCCTTGTCGCTTTCAACGTGCACGATAAAGTAACCTTCTTTGCGGCGGGTGATCGCGGCGACCTGAATGCCGGGACGCCCCAACGTCGTCAGCGCTTTGGTCAGTTCAAGTTCACGGCCAGCAAATGTACCGCTGAGAACTTGCAGTTTGGCGAGCGGCAGCGCACTGGGCACGGTGCTCGGACCAAGGCCGGCGGCTGTTGCCGTATGCCTGACCGGTTCTTCGGTCACCGCTGCGGCTGCTGCGGGTTTTTCTTCGACGGACTCGTCCGGAGCGGCTACCGAACTCTCGTCCGTATCCGGCATGTCCACCTTAATGTCCAGGCGATCTTCCGCTGCACGATCAGCGGCCGCTTCGTCGGCGGCAGCCTCAGCTTTCGCCAGTTGTGCCGGGTTCTGTTGCGCGGCGGGAATGACCATCGTTTTTTCAAACTCATCCTGATCGGCAACATTGCTGTCTTCGTCGGCGAAGCGCAGTTGATGATGGCCGATCGTAATCACATCGCCGTGTTGCAGCGCGTGTTTCTTGATCAGCTTGCCATTGACATAGGTTCCATTGGTGCTGTTCAAATCCTCAAGAAACGAATCATTCAGGATGTTGATGATGAGTGAGTGGTGGCCGCTAACGGCGGGATTGTCGATACGCACGTCATTATCAGGCAGACGCCCGACGGTGTAGCGTTCTTTCGACATGTTGTATTCCGCGAGAACCTGGCTGTCCAGGCTAAGGATTAAGCGTGCCATATTATTTTTGCCGTCTCTTGTAAGACCGATTTTCGGCGAGCGTCCCTAAGCAAACGCTCCACCTCCCCTATGAGCGAAACATATCCGAGATGCGTTCGAGCAAACCTCGTTTGACCGGAAAAGCATCGACGATCTGAGCCATCATGATGGAGATGTTGTCCCGTCCACCATGATCGTTGGCCAACTGAACCAATTGCTGACCCACCACATCAAGGCTATCATTAAACGTGCTGATAGTTAAGTGAATATCCTCATCTTCAACCATGTCTGACAGGCCGTCCGAGCAGAGCAGATAGACATCGCCTGGCAGCACATCGTACTCATTGACTTCGACTTCCACCGTGGGCTCGACGCCGAGCGCCCGCGTTACATAGTTGCGGTTGGTCGAGCGCTGCGCTTCCTCTTGCGAATAGAAGCCGCGATCAACCAGCTCCTGCAGCAGGGAGTGATCGAGCGTGATCTGCTCAAATTTGTTGTCCCGCAGCCGATATGCGCGTGAATCGCCGACGTGGGCAATCGAGATCTTGTCATCGTAGAACATGGCGGCCACCAGCGTCGTGCCCATGCCTTCACAGTGCGTCTGGCTTTGTGCTGTCTGATAAATGATCTTGTTGGCTCGGGCGATGGCATCGCGCAGGACGATCGTCTGGCGCAGCAACCCTGTCGTGGGATCCCTGTCTTGTCGTTCCTCACGATTGGCGCCCTCAGTCGCCAGCTCTGTGACCGTCTGGACAGCGATGCCGCTGGCTACTTCACCTGCGTTGTAACCGCCCATGCCGTCCGCAAGCACCAACAGGCCGATATCGCTGTCTGAGCCAATGGCATCCTCGTTGTGCTCACGTACCATTCCAGTATGCGTGATCTCATGAATTTTGATTTTTCCGCGCAGGCTCATACTGGTCTTATCGCTCTTTTCAGTCTACTTCGATGCGTATTGCGCGCAGTTTCTCAGCGCGATCGCCATTTCACCGCCGTTGGTAAATCGGTCTTCCGGCCGTTTTGCCAACGCCTTAAACAAGACAGAATCAACGCTTGGTGGTACACCCACGCGTCGATTCGAAATCGGCGTCGGGTCCTCGGTTGTTATCTTGGTCATGAGTACTGCGATGTTCGTCGCCTTGAAGGGTACCTCGCCGACGAGAAGCTCGTAAAGAGTCACTCCCAACGAAAACAAGTCCGAATGACCGGTCACGGGTTCGGCATTCAGTTGCTCCGGTGACATATACATCGGAGTTCCCAGCACGATGCCCGTTTTGGTGCGGTTGTTGTCCGTCATGCGAGCGACACCGAAGTCGCTGATCTTCAATACATCATCGCGCATATTGTAAAGGATATTGGCGGGTTTGATGTCACGGTGAACAACGCCCTGATTGTGGGCATAGTCCAGCGCATCGGCAGTTCGGGCGCAGAGTTCCAGCGCCTTGCTCGGCGCCAGGAGTTTGTTTTTGTCGGTATAGGGAGTGAGCGACGTACCCTGCAGGTACTCCATCGCGATATAGGCCAGATGTTTGTCCTCGCCGGCATCGTAGACCGTCACAATATTGGGATGCGTCAATCGGCCTGCCGATTCTGCTTCACGATAAAAACGCTGGCGCGCTTCTTTGAGTTCTTCGTCTTCGAATTCTTTTTCAATGGGAATGACTTTCAGGGCGACCGGACGGTTAATGCGTGGATCCCTGGCGAGATATACGGCACCCATCGCACCGCGCCCCAGTTTTCGTTCGATAATGTATCGACCGAGTTGCTTCGGAGCGCCTTTCGATTTCCCCAAAACACTCGAGTTACTTAATGTCGTCGATCCCAGGGTTTTTTTCATCCAGTCCAGAACAGCCTCAGCGCGTTCTGGTTTTTCCTGTTTTTCGAAGGCCAGCGATAATTTGTACATGACCGACGAGACGGTATCCGTTGGTTTGCAGCGGCGAAACTCCGCGAATGCGGGCTCCAGCCGGCCCGCAGACATAAAGTCCGAGCCACGCTTGTAGGCATTTGCCCCTGTCTGCTGCGCTGTCCCCTGCAACCACCAGGTGAGGATGCCGGCGCCAAGAAAAATCAAACACGGCCGGCCAAGGTCAATGCGGATTCTGAAGATCATCAATGTCAGCGCTTCAATCAGGATCAATGACACAATCATGGCCAACGTGAGCAACAGAATATCGCCTCGCTTCCTGCCGGGCATAAAGAGTGCGGCGATGATGGCCAGCAACGCAGGTACCAGCCATTCCAGGGCTCGAACCCAGGCCGGTGCAATGATGCTCTGTTGTTGCTCTATGTTGGCGAGCAGCGTGGCCGTAATCTCGGAAGCGGTGACATATTGACCCGAAGGTAAAATGGCAGTGGCGGAAATCAACGGCAGCGAAGTGTCCAGGAAAATGGTCTTATTGCTCAATTGCGCTGCGGTCACTCTGCCGGCGAGTATGTCGGCGGCCGCCAGGCGAGGAATTAGCGGGTAATTAGAAAGATATATGGTGTCGTCAATGGACGACATGCGTGGATCATCGACACGCTCCGGATCTGCCAGCGTGATGGCCAGAGCCAGCGAGGGAGACATGATGCCGCTGTGCAACTGCCACAGAGGCGAGCGACGCAATATGCCGTCGCTTTCCGCATGCGAATCAAGGAAGCCACTCTTGGTGGCGACCGCAGAAAATGGGTGATTGCTGGGCACGAAGACGGGCACGACCTCGGACAATGTGGCTGCCCAGCCAGGCATGGCGCCGTCCGCGGCAATTTCCGGCGGCTCGGTTATGATGATGCGCCTGGCGCCCTGTTCCTTGAAAATTCGGGTGAGTTGCCCGAACTCATTCAACAGAACCTCGGGAGATTTTGCGGCGGGATCAATGCTGACGATGAGACCGTCGGTGAGAGTGCCGTTTTTCAAGCGCGATGCCACCTGGTCGTAGACGAAGCGGTCGGCTGCGACGAACCAGGGTGCTGCGGGGCCGTAGATTAGCACCAGCAGGATACTGACGAATGCGAGGGTGATCAGGCGGTCCCGATGTTCTTTGCGTTGCTTATCCAAATTCGTTCTCTGACATAATGTGGCAGATTATAGAAAATGGCCTCATCTTTTAATGAGATCGGGTTGGCACTTTTTGTGCCTTTATCCTCCTGAAAGCGCTGCTATGATTGCAGTTGCGCCCCTGGACGGGTCAAAAACTTTTCCAATAGGTCAATAAAAAGCACGGTGAGGGGCAGAATTGGGTGATTTTCTGCTTATGCGGCGATTCTTGGGCACCCGAGACGACGCAGCGGTTCGCATATCGACAGGACAATGCAGTATGGCACGATCGAAAATAGCCTATGTGTGTAGTGTGTGCGGTGCACATAGCGTCAAGTGGCAGGGGCAGTGCCCCGATTGTGATGCTTGGAATGCCCTGCAAAAGACTGCGGTGGCGTCATCGCGGAAGGAACGCTCCAGCGGGCGCGAACCGTCACGACTCAGTGAACTGGTGGAAGATTCCGCGGTGCGTTATCCGACGGGTTTCGGTGAGTTCGATCGCGTTCTCGGTGGCGGGCTTGTGCCGGGCTCGGTTGTGTTGCTCGGTGGGGACCCCGGCGTCGGCAAGTCCACATTGCTGCAACAAGTCGCGTCCAGATTGCCGGTGGAACTCAGAACCTGTTACGCCACCGGAGAGGAATCGCTGCGTCAGGTTGCACAGCGTGCGCAGCGCATCGGCACCGGTAATGCGGATCTCCTGCTGCTGTCCGACACATCTTTGGAAAACATTCTTGGGCAGGCGATTGCCGCGAATGCTGCCGTCATCGTGATTGATTCCATCCAGACACTGGTCAGTGAAGAGCTGCCCTCAGCACCCGGTTCGGTCGCTCAGCTGCGCGAATGCGTTGGACGAATCGTACGTTTCGCCAAGCAGAAAGAAGTTGCCGTTTTTCTCATCGGGCATGTGACGAAAGACGGGGCAATTGCCGGTCCGCGCGTGGTGGAGCACATGGTTGACACGGTGCTCTATTTCGAGAGCGATCCGGCCAGCCGCTATACGATTGTGCGGGCAGTCAAGAATCGCTTCGGCGCAAGCAGTGAAATGGGCGTGTTCGCCATGACCGAAGCTGGCTTTCGTGAAGTCGTGAATCCATCGGCTATCTTTCTATCGGCTGAGCATGCCGCGAGTGCGGGCAGCGTCGTTTCCGTGGTGTGGGAAGGCAGTCGTCCGTTGCTGGTTGAAATTCAGGCGCTGGTTGCAGAGGGTTTCAGCAATTATCCAAAGAGACTGGCGCAAGGCGTGGATCAGAGTCGACTTGCCCTGTTGATCGCGGTATTGCAGCGGCACGGCGACATTGCGTTGACGAATGAAGATATTTTCGTCAACGTGGTCGGTGGCTTGCGCATCGGCGAGACCGCGGCCGATTTGCCGGTGGTGCTGGCCATTGTGTCAAGCTTTCGGGACCGTCCTTGCAGGCAACGCCTGATCAGTTTTGGCGAGATCGGACTCGCCGGAGAAGTGCGTCCCGTGCGTTACGGCTCCGAAAGAATACGAGAGGCGGCAAAACAGGGGTTCACGCACGCTGTCGTGCCGAAAGCGAATGTGCCACGGCGGGTGCCCAAAGGCATTGAGATCGTTGCAGTAACAACCCTCAGTGAAGCGCTTGACGTCGCGTTTGACGATTAATCAGGGTGCTGTTTGCGTTGAAACTCGAGCCAGCTGCACTCGATTGTCATCGCTGCTGACGATTTCGATTGGATAGTTATCAAGCTTGAAACACGTTCCTGGCTTCGGAATGGTTTGCAGATATTCGAGGATCAACCCATTCAGCGTTTTCGGCCCATCGGTCGAAAATGACCAATTCATGACCCGATTGATTTGACGAATATTGGCTGTACCGTTGACCAGGTAGCTCGAGTCTGATTCTCTGACAACGTCATCCTCATTACTGGCGGGATCCGTCGTAAACTCCCCTACGATCTCCTCCAGTATGTCCTCGAGCGTCACGATTCCCTGTATGTCGCCGTATTCGTCAACCACCAGTGCGAAGCGTTGTTTCATCTTCTGGAATTGCAATAATTGTATGCTGAGCGGCGTACCCTCGGGGACGAAATAGGGCTCAGCGACCAGCCTTTCTATCGACTCTTTGTCAAAGCGCGCATGACTGGCAAGATTGGCCAGTTTGCGAAGATGCAGCAGGCCGATAACCTGATCGATATGCTCGCGATAGACGGGCAGCCGCGTATGTTCGCTGTCGCGAATGACGTTGGCTATTGCCTCCATGCTGTCGTCGAGATCAATACCGACGATTTCATTGTGCGGCACCATGACGTCGTCGACGGTGACCCGTTCGAGATCGAGAATATTCAGCAGCATGCTGCGATGTTTTCGCGAAATCATGGTGCCGGCTTCATAGACGATGGTACGCAGCTCTTCCTGGCTCAGGGACTGGGATGCGGAGCCATCATCTCGGAGGCCGAGAAGCCATAACACGGCGTTGGACAGGACATTGATGAGCCAGACGAGTGGGTAGGCGACGATCAGCAGCGGGTAATAAATGAGCGCGGCCGGATAAGCAATACGCTCCGGATGCATTGCGGCCAGTGTTTTTGGCGCCGCCTCCGCAAAAATCAGTACCACGATCGTCAGGAGCACCGTTGCCACGGCGACCGCGGGCTCCCCGCCGATGCGCAATGCGACCAGGGTCACCAGTGCCACGGCTGCGAAATTGGCGAGGTTGTTGCCGAGGAGAATCAGGCTGATCAGGCGATCAGGCCGTTCGAGAAGTTTCTCCGCCAGTTGTGCGCCGCGATGTCCCTCGCGCGCCTTGTGGCGAAGCTGGTACCGGTTCAGGCGCATTAACGCCGTTTCCGAGCCAGAAAAAAATGCGGATAGCACTAGCAACACGGCCAATATGCCGAAAAGGGCCGACAGCGGAATGTCATCGCTCAAAGAATGAGCACCTCCTTAACTGAGATAACCGCATTAGTTCATCAGCCAGCCAGCAACCTGTCAAGGAACTGCTTAAATACGGTGACAGTTACCCCATTAAATACGGTGACAGTCACCGTATTTAATGATGGGGTAACTGTCACCGTATTTCCCGTATTTATTAATTCCAGCTTCGTCCCAGCATGTATTCGAGGACATAGCGGCTGCCGAAATAGGCGAGTCCCAGCATCATGAATCCCCACAGGTAGAGATAAACGGCGCGTCGACCGCGCCACCCGGCAAAATGGCGTCCTGCCAGCAGGATGCCGAACAAGAGCAGTGCCAGAATGGAAAATGCCGTCTTGTGAACCAGGTGTTGTGCGAAAAGGTTCTCAACAAATACAAAGCCAGAGAAAACCGCCAGCATAAGCACCAGGAATCCGGCGGATGTGATGCCGTATAGCAGCCGCTCCGTCGTCTCTAACGGTGCGAAGAGCTGATTGATGGACGACAGTTTGGCAGAACGCAAACGCCGATCCTGAATGAGTGCGTAAACAGCAACAATTGCCCCAACGGTCAGGAGGCCGTAGGCAAACAGCGAAATCAGGACATGCGCCTGCAACTGCCAGGTCAATTCCGTGCTATGGGAGCCCGCCGTTTGCCAGCCGGTCATCGCGGCGGTGACCGCGGCCAGTAACAGCAAGCCGCCGGACAAGCCTCGCAGGCCAACCTCCTTGGCGCCCAGTAAAGCGATCAGTGCGAGCTGCAGGCCGATGAACGAGGCGGCATTCGCGAGCGACAGCGACAGACCTTGTGGGGGCAGAATTTCCTGCCACAACATATAAGCGTGCAAAGGCAGGCCCACCAGGCAGCAGGTCACAGCCACAATCAGAAGCGATTTCGGTCGATCACTGAAGCGCGGCCATCGAGACAATCCGAACGCAAGGCCGGCGGTCAGATACACGAAAAACATGGCGAATTGAAACACAGAATCCCGACCCGTTATGTCCTGCTTTGCTTCGGCGAATCATCCCACATGGCGCTGGTCATTAGAACCCTGCGAGGCACAAAGCGTGACTCAGGTGCCATTGGATGCGGCAATTAATGCCAGTGGCAGTGCCCGGCGCGGATCAAAATAAGGGGCTGCAATGGCGGTATCGGGCAGGGTCCCGAAGCTCTGCATCGCTGCCGCGATTCGCGTTACACTTTGCGCTTGAGTACGCCCTATTTCAATTTCGAAGCGCAGAAATAAGCTATGTTTGACAACTTGTCGGATCGCCTGACACAGGCGGCCAAAAACCTCACGGGCCGGGGCCGGCTTAGCGACGCCAACATCAAGGACACGTTACGGCAGGTGCGGCTTGCTTTGCTGGAAGCTGACGTCGCGTTGCCTGTCGTCAAAGCATTCATCGAACGCATTCGTGAGCGAGCTGTCGGCGACGAGGTTGGCAAAAGCCTCACACCCGGTCAGGCGCTGGTCAAGATTATTCACGGTGAACTGGTCACGCTGTTAGGCAGCGCGACGGTTGAACTGGACCTGCGCGCGCAACCCCCGGTCGTCATTATGCTTGTCGGCCTGCAGGGTGCAGGCAAAACGACGACGGCCGCGAAACTGGCGTTGCGCCTGATCAAGAAAGAATCGAAGCGCGTGATGATGGTCAGCGTCGATGTGCACCGGCCGGCGGCGATATTGCAGCTGGAAACGCTCGCCAATGAGGTGGGTGCGCTCTATTGCAGCAGCGAGGCCAGTGAAGCACCGACCGCCATCGTGGCGCGTGCGCTGGATGAGAGTCGACGTTCGCATGCCGATGTGCTGATCGTGGATACCGCGGGTCGCTTGCATGTCGATGAGGATATGATGGACGAGGTGAAAGCCGTTCATGATGCGGCCACTCCACATGAAACGCTGTTCGTTATCGATAGCATGGCCGGACAGGATGCCGTTAATTCGGCCCGTGCATTTGGTGAACGCCTGCCCTTGACGGGCATTGTGCTGACGAAGGCGGACGGCGATGCCAAAGGCGGTGTGGCACTGTCTGTCCGCGAGGTTACCGGCAAACCGATTCGGTTCCTGGGTGTTGGCGAGAAAATCGATGCGCTGGAGGTATTTCATCCGGATCGAATGGCATCGCGTATTCTCGGCATGGGTGACGTGCTGTCCCTGGTCGAGGAGATCGAAGAGAAAGTAGACCGGGCGCAAGCCGACAAACTCGCCAAAAAGATCCGCAAGGGCAGGGGTTTTGATCTGTCCGATCTCAGGGACCAGCTGGAGCAAATGATGAATATGGGTGGCATGGCAGCGATGCTGGAGAAGTTGCCATTGCCCGGGAAGATCAATCAGGCTGCGCTGAAGAGCAAGACGGACGAAAAACAGCTGAAAAGGCAGATCGCCATCATCAATTCCATGACCGTCGGTGAACGGCGCTTCCCCAAGACCATCAATGGCTCCCGCAAACGACGCATCGCGGGCGGTTGCGGCATGCAGATCCAGGACGTCAACCGGCTTCTGAAGCAGCACCTGCAGATGGAGAAGATGATGAAGAAAATGGCTCGTGGAGGCATGAAAAAAATGCTGCGTGGAATGGTGCCGGGGGGGCTGCCGCCGGGCTTCGGCTGAGACTGGACGATGGCTGGCCTAAGACGCGGAATAAACAGGCAAAAATCCTGCCGAAAGCGCTTCACTTTCGTGCTGAAGTGAGTACAATGCGCCGCTTACTCGGGCTTGAGCCCGAGGGTAGGCATGTCTGCCTGTAACTACTTTTAACGGATTGATAATGGTCAGTATTCGTCTTTCGCGCGCCGGCGCGAAGAAGCGTCCTTTTTACCACCTGGTGGTCACCGACAGTCGCAATCGTCGGGACGGCCGTTATATTGAGCGCCTGGGATTTTTTAATCCGGTTGGTACCGAGAACGAGGAAAATCTGCGGATTGATCTCGAGCGTGTGGACTACTGGATCAGCCAGGGTGCGCAACCTTCAGATCGTGTCGCATCGTTGCTGAAAACACAACGCAAGGCAATGGCTGCCAGCTGAGCCCTGAGGGGGTTGCGGACTTTCAGTTCCGCAGTCATATCTCAAAATGGTGCAGAAAGAAAAAGACCGGGAACAACGGGATCCGGTCATCCTTGGCCGAATTTCCGGGTTGTTTGGGGTCAAGGGTTGGGTGAAGATATTTTCATACACCGAACCCCGTGAAGCCATTCTCGAGTATCAGGATTGTTTGCTGATGCGGGATGGCAAGTGGCAACCGGCATCATTTGCCGATGGAAAAAGGCACAGCAAGACGGTCATTGTAAAGCTTGAGGGTGTCGATGACAGGGACGCGGCGGACGCGTACATCGGTGCCGATATAGCGGTGCCAAGAGATAAAATGCCAGACCCCGGGGAGGGCCATTACTACTGGTCGGATCTCGAGGGACTGAGTGTGGTGCATCGCGATGGAACGGTGCTGGGCAAGGTAGCGTACCTGCTGGCAACCGGCGCAAACGATGTACTGGTCGTGCGAGGCGAGAAGGAGGTCCTGATCCCTTTCATACCGGACGAAGTGATTTTGGACGTTGATCTGGCGAAAGGCATGATCAGGGTCGACTGGGCCTGGGCCTGACGCGGTGCAAGTGCAAATCGTCAGCCTGTTCCCGGAGATGGTGCGGACTGTTGCTGAATACGGCGTGGTAGGGCGTGCAAGCAAACGCGGTTTGCTGTCGGTCAATTGCGTGAATCCGCGCGATCATGCGCCAGACGCGCACCGCACGGTGGATGACCGGCCTTACGGCGGTGGACCGGGCATGGTGATGAAATACGCGCCGTTGGCCGAGTCCATCCAGGCAGCGCAGGCTTTATTGCCGGAAAATTGTCCGGTTATCTGTCTGAGTCCGCAAGGGAAGGTGTTTGACCAGGCAATGGCGAAACGCTATGCGGCGATGCCAGGTTTGGTGTTAGTGGCTGGCAGGTATGAAGGCATTGACGAGCGACTCATTGAGTCGTACGTGGATGAGGAGGTGTCACTCGGTGATTTTGTATTGAGTGGCGGCGAAATTGCGGCGATGGCGTTAGTGGACGCGGTCGTCCGGCTGTTACCGGGCGTGCTCGGTGATGCGGAATCGGCACAGCAGGATTCTTTCATGGAAGGCTTGCTCGACTGCCCGCATTACACGCGACCGGAGCTTATTGACGGTCGGCAGGTGCCGGAGGTGTTGTTGTCCGGTGATCACGCACGAATTGCCGCGTGGCGAAAGAAGGAAGCGTTGGGACGAACGTATGTACGTCGTCGCGACCTTGTGGACAGACTGAATTTAAGTGAAGAGCAACGCAGGTTGCTTGACGAGTATTTACGGGAACATCCGGGCAGTGATTGATCGACACGTGGTGTTTCGATTTTGAATTTCCAGCAACTTAAGCTGGCAGGTAGAGAACGATGAGCAAGATAATCGATGCAATTGAACAAGAGCAGATGACCAAGGAAATTCCGGCGTTTTCTCCGGGAGACACCGTGGTTGTCATGGTGAAAGTTACGGAAGGTACTCGTGAACGTCTGCAGGCATTTGAAGGCGTGGTGATTGCGAAACGCAATCGGGGCCTGAATTCTTCGTTTACCGTACGCAAGATTTCGCATGGTGAGGGTGTTGAGCGCGTTTTCCAGACGTATAGCCCGATTGTCAGCGAAATCAAGGTCAAGCGTCGCGGTGATGTGCGTCGTGCCAAGTTATACTATCTGCGTGGCCTGACCGGAAAGGCAGCTCGGATCAAAGAAAAGATTTAGGGTTCACAAATACCATATAGGGGATAATATTCTCATATATAGTTAAATGTCGTCCGAGAGCCTGAACTAATCCCCGCATGCGGGGTCTTTGAGGCATGAGCATAGTGCAAGGAATACCCGCACGGACCGGTCAACTGGTGTTAGCAGCCATCGTGTTGCTGAACAGCGGATGCGCCACCATTGTTTCATCGGTCGCCAGCAAATTTGCCGACAACCTGTCGGCAGCAGTGATCAATCAGAACGATCCGGAAATCGTGCGCGATGGCGCACCTGCCTTCATTTTGTTACTCGACAGCTTCGTGCAGGGCAGTCCGGACGACCCGATGCTGCTTGCGGCGGCCGCCAATCTATACGCTTCCTACGGAGCCGTTTTTGCCACTGAGCCTGAGCGCGCGGCGCGTTTGACCGAACGTGCCCGCAACTACTCTGTCAAGGCACTGTGTATTTCCTTTGCGCCATCTTGTGGCTGGGATGACATGGCCTACGAGCAATACGAAGCATCGTTGGCAGGACTGTCGAGCAAGCATGCCGATGTCGTCTATGCCTACAGCGTATCTGCACTTGCCTTTATCCGTACCCATAGCGATGACTGGAATGCCTTGGCGCGCTTGCCGCACGTGGATGCGCTGCTGATCCGCTATCTGGAAATTGGTGACGGAGAGGCCGAAGGTACCGTCTACACCTATCTCGGCATCCTGGCGACTTTGCGACCGCCGGCATTGGGTGGCGAACCGGAGAAGGGCCGAAAATATTTCGAACGGGCGATCGACCTGAGTGGCGGTAATGATCTTAGCGCCAAAGTGGAATTCGCGCGTGGTTATGCTCGACCCCTGTACGAACGAGAATTGCACGATCAACTGCTGCAGGAAGTATTGGCTGCCGACCCGGAATCACCGGGTTACACGCTAACGAATGTATTGGCGCAAAGGGATGCCAGGGAACTTTTGTCCAGTGCAGACGATTATTTCTGAGGCATCAGATCTATCTGTGAACCTGTTTCGCAGTAACGGAGAATGAAGATGCGAAATTTTATAATTTTAATGCTCGTGCTGATGATTGCGATCAGCAGCCAGGCCTCGCATGCGCAGACAAAAATAAAAATCGCTACGCTGGTGCCGCAAAAGTCCGGTTGGGCGACAACCTTTCGTGCCGGCGCAAAGGAAATCAGCGAGCGAACAGATGGGCGAGTACAACTCCGATTTTACTGGGGTGGCGCGCAGGGCAATGAAAAAAAGATCTTGCAAAAAATCAAGATCGGGCAGCTGCAGGGAGGGACTTTTTCTCCAACGGATTTTCAAGGCTCGTATCCGGACGTTAATATTTATGGCTTGCCGTTCTTCTTCGAGAACTACGGTGAAGTTGACTATGTGCGCGGCCAAATGGATGAAAAATTGCAGGCGGGTTTTGCAAAACTTGGATATCAGACGTTTGGTTTCGCAGGCGGTGGATTTGCCTACGTCCTTTCTAACGAGCCCGTCCACGGTCATGCGGACCTGGTCGGCAAGAAAGTCTGGTTACCCCAGGGCGACCTGATTAGTTATGAGGCGATGAAGTCATTACGACTCTCGCCAGTGCCACTGCCGCTGACGGATGTCTTGACCGGTTTGCAAACCGGACTGATTGATATTGTCGCGATTCCACCGGTGGTTGCACTGGCATTGCAATGGCACACCAAGATCAAATATGTGACCCGGATTCCAGTGCTTTTCTCGATTGGCTTTATGGCAATCGATCAGAGAACGATGAAGAAATTGCAAGCGGATGACCGAGTGGTTCTGACTGAAGTGCTGACGCGACTTTACGCGGAAATGGATGCGAAGAGCGAGAGTGAAGCAAACGCGGCAACGGATGCTTTGCTCAACGTCGGGGTTAAAGACGTCGCACTCGGCGCTGGCGAGTTCGAGAGAATTCGAAGTGAGATGGAGGAGACCAACCGGACACTGGCCCGCAAAGGCATGTTCTCGCTCGAACTGCTCGAAGAAATGGAACGGCATGTCGCCGACTATCGACGCGAGCGCAGTGGTGAGCATATCACCGAAGCGGCCATCGAACCTGCGAGCAGTGGTATCTAGTGTCGGCCAGGCAATCCGGACTTCTGCAGCGCCTGGAGCGATGGGGAACGGCGGCAGAGAATGCGTCGTTGGTCGTCTTGCTCGGCGCCATGATGATACTGGCGGTTGGCCAGATCGTCATGCGCATTTTCTTCAGTACGGGTGTCGTGTGGGGTGACGAATTACTGAAATTGCTGGTTCTGTGGATGGCCATGATTGCCTCCATCGCCGCCAGTCGCAGCGACCGCCATCTGCGCATCGACATCATTTCCCATTTTGTGCCGAAGAAGTATGCACGCCTTCCTCGACTCCTGGTCGATGCATTCGCGGCATCGATTTGCGGCGTATTGGCCTGGCAGTCGTGGCGATTCATACAGCTGTCCATTGAATTCGAAGACACCGTTTTAGTCGGTGTTCCGTCCTGGATTGCGCACAGTATTTTGCCGTTCGCATTCGCTCTGATGTGCTATCGCTTCTTTCTGGACTTTGTTGCGGGATCGGTTAATTTCTTCAAGGTCGACACACAATGATGATTCTAAGTGTGGCCCTCCTTATTCTGGCGATATTCGGTGCACCTTTGTTTGTCGTGATAGCGGGCAGTGCGATGCTTGGTTATTACAAAGAGGGGATCGACCTGATGGCGATTTCCATCGAGATTCTCGGTATTGCGAACATGCCGTTTTTGTCCGCGATCCCCCTGTTTACGTTCGCCGGCTATTTGCTCAGCGAAAGCAACGCGCCGAAGCGGCTGGTGCGGCTCACCGGTGCATTACTCGGCTGGATGCCGGGAGGCCTGGCACTGGTGGCGCTGGCAGCGTGCGCGTTCTTTACCGCATTTACCGGCGCATCGGGCGTCACTATTATTGCGCTTGGGGCTATTTTGTATCCGGCACTGAAGCAGGACGGTTATCCGGATAACTTCAACCTTGGGCTGGTGACCACGTCCGGAAGCCTTGGCCTCTTGTTTGCTCCCTCTTTGCCATTGATTCTTTATGGCGTTATCGCAGAAGTATCGATCGACAGCCTGTTTCGCGCGGGCATTTTGCCCGGCTTGCTGATGTTGCTCATGCTGTCAGGTTACAGTTTGTGGGTGAGTCGGGGCAACGAAAAACCGCTGACGCCTTTTGAATTCAAGGAACTCGGTGGTGCCTTGCGTGAATCGATGTGGGAATTGCCATTACCCATCGTCGTGCTCGGTGGTATTTATTCGGGGTTCTTCGCCGTGTCCGAAGCGGCGGCAGTGACGGCGCTGTATGTGCTGATCGTCGAAGTGATCATACTTCGCGAAATCAGTTTGCAGGATTTGCCGCGTGTCATGCGTGATTCGATGCTCCTGGTCGGTAGCATTCTGATTATTCTGGCCGTCTCGCTTGCGTCGACCAATTACATGATTGATGCGGGTGTGCCGCAGGCATTGCTTGGATTCGTCGCAGAGCATGTGACGAGCCAGGCCACGTTCCTGGTGTTGCTGCTCCTGTTTCTGCTGGCTCTGGGCGCTATTCTGGACATATTTTCAGCGATTGTTCTCATTGTGCCGCTGATTTTGCCCATTGCGGCACAATACAACGTGGATCCGATTCATCTTGGTATCGTATTCCTCGCTGCGATGCAGTTGGGCTACCTGACGCCGCCCGTTGGCTTGAACCTGTTCATTGCGAGCTACCGATTCGATAAGCCCATCATGGAAGTGTATTCTGCGACGTTTCCGTTCCTGCTGATGCTGATGTTGTCGGTGATTATCATTACCTACTGGCCATCTTTATCCCTGTGGCTGGTTGCGGACTGAGCGTTCGACCGCAGTGGGCGGATTATTGGTTTTGGCTACAGGACTTAAAGTGAATCGAGTTGCTTATTTATTGCTCTACGTCGCCCTTGCTCCGTCCTTGGGTCACGCCGAGGCACATACGTCGCTGGCCGATATCGCGCTGCCCGAAGGATTTTCGATCGAAGTGCTTACGGACGAAGTCCCGGATGCCCGCTCGCTGGCACTCGGTGATCGACAGACCCTTTTTGTGGGAACGCTTGAAGACGGTCGCGTGTATGCGGTGGTACCGCAGGAGAACGCAAGGCCTTCGATCATCACCATTGCCGAGAAGCTGAAGATGCCGAACGGGATCGCATTTCACGACGGCGATTTATACGTCGCCGAAACGACGCGCATCATTCGCTTTCGCGACATAGAGGAGCGGCTGGGAAACAAGCCTGAGTACGAAGTGATATTCGATTCTTTGCCGCCCGAAAGGCAGCATGGTTGGCGTTACATCGCGTTTGGGCCTGACGGAAAGCTGTACGTTACAATCGGCGCGCCGTGCAATGCGTGCGACAAAAAAGGATACGGCGAAATAGCTCGCATCAATGCGGACGGCAGCGAATTCGAAACGGTGGCATTTGGTATCAGAAACTCAGTGGGTCTTGACTGGGATCCGGATAACGGAGAACTCTGGTTCACGGATAACGGCCGTGACATGATGGGTGACGATATCCCCGCAGATGAGCTGAACCACGCCCCCGATTCCGGCATGCATTTCGGCTTTCCTTTTTGCCACGGTGGCGACATACTCGATCCGGATTTCGGACAGGATCGCGACTGTGTCGATTTCATACCGCCGGCGCAGAAACTTGATGCCCATGTCGCGCCGCTTGGTATGGTGTTTTATGATGGCGACATGTTCCCCGAGGAATACCGGAAGCAGATTTTTATCGCTGAACACGGGTCCTGGAATCGATCGAAAAAAATTGGCTACCGCATCAGCATCGTTCGCATGAATAATGGTCAGCCGAGAGCCTACGGCGTATTCGCGGACGGTTGGCTCAAAAAAGAAGAAGTGTCCGGACGCCCGGTGGATTTGCTTGTTCTGCCCGACGGTTCGATGGTGGTAAGCGATGACCAGGCGGGCAGCCTGTATCGAATCACCTATTCGGCACCCTTGAGTGATGATTTAATGGCTCGCTAGCCACTAACAACGGCAACCTTCGGCAGCGTACCGGGTCGAATGGCGTTGAAGGCCTGCTTGACAAAATATAAATAGGAGCGTGATTTTGAGTATTCGCAAGACACTGGTAAACCTTTTTTCAATGCTTTGGCGTGGCGTGGACGGCCTGCGAAAGGTATTGCATCTTTTCGTCTTGCTGTTTCTGTTTGCAATCGTTTTTGGTGCACTGTCTTCGACGGCACCATCGTTGCCGAGCAAGGCGGCACTGATTATCGCACCGGCGGGCGGGTTGGTGGAGCAACTGGATGGCGACCCATATGACCGGGCGATAGAGGAATTGCTGGGCGAAGAGAAACCGCAGACGCTGGTGCAGAATATTATCGACGGCCTGAGATTCGCGAAGGACGATGCTCGTATCAGAGTGGTGGTGCTCGAACTCGATCATCTGGGTGGCGGTGGCTTTAGCAAGCTTGAGCGTGTCGCCGATGCACTCGACGATTTTCGTGAGTCCGGCAAACCGGTGATTGCCACCGCCAGTTCTTACAGCCAGGGTGCCTACTACCTGGCAGCGCATGCGAGCGAGATTTACATGCACCCTGATGGCCTGTTTCTGCCCGAGGGTTTCGGGATCTACGGCAACTATTACAAGAATGCGCTGGACATGCTGAAGATAGACTGGAATGTCTTTCGTGTCGGTACCTACAAATCCGCCGTCGAGCCGTTCTTGAGAACGGATATGTCGGACGAAGATCGTTCGTCGAAATCGCGTTTGATCGATCAATTATGGGACAAGTATCAGGCGGATGTCGTGGCAGCGCGCGGACTCGAGCAGGATGCCGTGTCGGATTATTCGAATAATCTGCTGGTGCACTTGAGCGAACACGAAGGTGACTTCGCAGAAACAGCCAGGGAACTCGGCTTCATTGATGACTTGGTCACCCATGTCGAATTGCAGCGCATTGTGGTCGAGTATGTCGGCAGCGATGATACCGACCGTGGTTACCAGTCAGCTGACCTTGACGATTACCTGGCACACATGCGCTTGTTCGATGGCGTGAAGTCCAGCAAGCAGAATGTTGCGATCGTGGTGGCAGCCGGCGAAATTCTCAATGGTTCGCAATCACCCGGCACGATTGGCGGAGAATCAACCGCAAAGTTATTGCGGCGGGCACTCAGGGATGATGCCGTGAAAGCCGTCGTACTGCGCGTCGACAGTCCGGGTGGAAGTGCCTTTGCATCGGAACAGATTCGCAACGAAGTTGAGGCTCTGCGAGCCGCTGGCAAGCCGGTGGTTGCGTCCATGAGCAGCGTGGCAGCATCCGGTGGCTACTGGATATCGATGGCGGCGGACAGGATTTATGCGCGCGAAACGACCATCACCGGCTCGATTGGAATTTTCGGTATGTTTCCGACGTTTCAGCGCACGCTTGATGCGATTGGCATAACAACCGATGGCGTGGGTTCTACACCCTGGTCCGGACAATTCAGGGTAGACCGGGAAATGTCAGACGACGCGAAGCAACTCATTCAGACTGTCATCAATCACGGCTACGACGATTTCATCAGCAAGGTTGCCGAGCATCGCAACATGGACAAGAAGGCTGTTGACACGATTGCACAGGGGCAGGTCTGGACCGGACGGGATGCACTGGAGCTCGGACTGATCGACGGTATCGGTGACCTTGAGTTCTCCATCGAAATGGCTGCGGAACTGGCCGGTCTCGAAGCGGGTGAGTACGGCACCCGATATATTGAGAAGTCCCTCAGCCCGACCGAGCAATTCGCGCTGGACCTGATGAGCAGTGCGAAGTGGATAGGCATCGACCTGGCCAGCATCAAGATGCGCAGTTCCTCCATTGAACGACTGGCAGGAATACTTGAAGATGCTGCGACGCCGTTGCTGCGCTTCAACGACCCGAAGGGCATGTACGCCTATTGTTTCTGCACCATCGAATAACCGCGTTCGTAGGAGCGGCTTCCAGAAGGAGCATAGATAAATAGTCAAATACACTCTACATGACAGTGAAGAGTACCCGGTGCGGAATGTCAGTCCCAGTTAAGAATAACCTTGCCTGACTGGCCCGATTCCATCAGCTCGAACGCGGGCTGGAAGTCATCGATCGGGAAATGGTGAGTGATGATCGAATCGATATTCAGGCCGCTTTGCAACATGCTGGACATCTTGTACCAGGTCTCAAACATCTCGCGGCCATAGATCCCTTTCAGGGTCAGGCCCTTGAAGATGACCTGGTTCCAGTCGATGGCGGTCTCACCGGGCGGGATTCCCAGCAATGCGATGCTGCCGCCATTGTGCATGATGCGTAACATGTCACGGAATGCGGAGGGGTTGCCCGACATCTCCATGCCGACGTCGAAGCCTTCTTCCATGCCGAGTTCCTGCATGGTGTCGTCGAGAGAACCGTTGCTGACATTGAGTGCAATAGAGGCACCGGCTTTGCGGGCGAGTTCAAGTCGATAGTCGTTTATGTCAGTGATGACGATGTGGCGTGCGCCGGCATAACGAGCGATGGCAACCGCCATGATGCCGATGGGTCCTGCTCCGGTGATGAGTACGTCTTCGCCAACGAGATCGAACGACAAGGCAGTATGCGTCGCATTGCCGAGTGGATCGAGAATGGAAGCCATGTCATCGGAGATATCATCGGGAATCTTGAATACATTGAAGGCGGGTACCGAAAGATACTCGGCGAAGGCGCCGGGGCGGTCTACGCCGACGCCCACCGTATTGATACACAGGTGGCGCCGGCCGGCACGGCAGTTTCGGCATACACCGCAGGTAATGTGACCCTCGGCAGAGACCCGATCGCCGACGGAAAAGCCACGGACTTCGCTGCCGCATTCGACGATAACACCGGCGAATTCATGACCAATGGCCATGGGCACCGGGATCGTCTTGCTGGCCCAGTCATCCCACTGGTAGATATGAATATCGGTGCCGCAGATGGCGGTGCGGCGAATGTTAATGAGAACATCGTTGTGTCCGATTTCCGGCTCCTGGATATCTTCCAGCCAAATGCCGCGCTCTGCTTTTGCTTTGACCAGCGCTTTCATTACTGAATGACTCCCAGTTCACGGCCAACGGATGCGAATGCATCAACCGCCTTGTCCAACTGCGCTCGTGTGAGTCCTGCGGACATTTGTGTCCGGATCCGGGCCTGTCCCTGGGGAACTACGGGGAAGGAAAACCCGATCACGTATATGCCGTGACCGAGTAATCGATCGGCCATCTCGCTGGCGAGTTTTGCGTCTCCCAGCATGACGGGAATAATCGGGTGTTCGCCGGGTTTGAGATCAAATCCCAACGCGGTCATTTTTTTGCGAAAATACGCGGCGTTGTCGTGCAGAGTCGTGCGCAGTGATGGGTCGTTTTCCAGCAGGTCCAGAACGGCGATGGATGCGGCAACAATGGTGGGTGCGACTGAATTGGAGAACAGGTAGGGGCGTGAGCGCTGTCGCAACCAGCCCACGATTTCCTTGCGTGCGGAGGTGAAGCCGCCGGATGCACCGCCCAGGGCCTTCCCGAGGGTGCCGGTAATGATGTCGATGCGACCCATGACGTCGCGGTACTCGTGCGTACCTCGTCCGGTGTCGCCGAGGAAACCGCTGGCGTGGCAGTCGTCGATCATGGTCAGGGCACCGTATCGATCGGCGAGATCACAAATGTCGGCAAGATTGGCAATGGTGCCATCCATCGAAAAAACGCCGTCACTAACGATCAGTTTTTCGCGGCAGCCTGCGGCGGCCTTAAATTGTGTCTCCAGGTCGTCCATGTCGTCATGCTTGTAACGAAAACGCTGCGCCTTTGACAGACGGACACCGTCAATAATGCTGGCGTGATTCAGCGCATCGCTGACAATGGCGTCATCCGGGCCAAGAATGGTTTCGAACAGACCGCCGTTCGCATCGAAACAGGAGGGATAGAGAATGGTGTCTTCCGAGCCAAGAAACTGGCTGATGCGATCCTCGAGTTCCTTGTGGATGTTCTGTGTGCCACAGATGAAGCGGACCGAAGCCATGCCATAACCGTAATCATCAAGCGCTTTGTGGGCTGCGGCGATAATGGTCGGATGGTTGGCGAGACCCAGGTAATTATTCGCGCAAAGGTTGATGGCCTCAAGCGCAGCGCCATTATTTTGTACTCTTATGGATGCCTGCTGAGGACCGTTGATGAGGTGTTCTTTCTTGAAAAGGCCCTGTTCCTTCAGCGCTTCGGTTTGCTCTGCGAGAGAACTCAGTAGGTTGCTGGTCACGGGTTTGCTCTTGGCCGGGAAAGGCCGCAAAGTATATCAGTGCCAGGCAGAATGAAGATAGCTCGCGGGAGAGGCAAACAAATGACGGTCGAAACCGCAACGACGGGGCGTATTGACAAGTGGTTGTGGCACGTACGTTTTTTCAAGACAAGGGTTCTGGCGACGGCTGCCGTACACGGCGGTCACGTGCGAGTGAATGGTGAGCGGGTCAGGCCGGGGCATCGGATCAGTCCAGGTAATATCATCAGTATGGTGCGCGACCAATTGCCGTACCTGATGACGGTTGAATCGATTCCGTTGCGTCGCGGACCGGCACGCGAAGCGCGTGCGTGTTACGACGAAGCGGAAGAATCAGTGCGCGAGCGAGAAGAGATCGCGAGCAGTATTCGTCGCGATCGATTGCTGATGCCACGCACGTCCGGCAGGCCTGACAAGCACACGCGGCGGCAGTTGAGGGAGCGCAATCGAAAATAGATTAGAAAGAGAGTGTTACTTGTTGTAATAAATATAAATATTGGATTTTTTCCACGATGAATTTTATTGATCAGCGGACGGTTACGGCACACCCGCCAGGTGATATCAGCCGGCGATACCTGGCCGGGGAGGCCGGGTTAGTCGCGGAGCTGGTTGAAATTGCGGCTGGCGGCTCGAGTCGCTGGTCGGCCATTCAGGCAACCGCGGCAGACCTGGTCAGGGCCGTGCGTAAGGGGACGGCCAGGGAAGGTGGCATCGATGCTTTCTTGCAGCAATACGACCTGTCGTCTAAAGAGGGCGTTTTGCTGATGTGTATTGCGGAAGCGCTGTTGCGAATTCCCGATGCAGACACAGCCGATCGACTTATTGCTGACAAGGTGACAGCAGCGAACTGGAAGGATCACCTGGGTGCCAGTGATTCCCTTTTTGTCAATGCCTCCACCTGGGGCCTGATGTTGACGGGGGAAGTGCTGCAACTTGATACTCTCGCGGCGAAGCAGCCCGCACAGTATCTCGGCAAGCTTGCGAGCCGGGCGGGTGAGCCGGTGATACGGGCTGCGATGCGACAGGCCATGCGCATCATGGGCCACCAGTTCGTCATGGGTCGCACGATTGGCGAGGCGTTGGCACGTTCACGCAAGAAGGGTGGGCGGGATTTCAGGTATTCGTTCGATATGCTCGGTGAATCCGCGTTGACGGCGAACGATGCGAAACGTTATTTCGATTCATACGGGGACGCCATTCAAAAAATTGCGGCGCATGCTGAGGACGCCTCCAGCATATTTTCGGCACCGAGTATTTCAGTCAAATTATCGGCGCTATGCCCGCGGTATTTCTACACCCAATACAAGCGTGTGATGCGCGAGTTGGTGCCACGTATTCTTGAGCTTTGTGAAGCAGCGCGCGAGGGTGGCATTGCTTTCACGATCGACGCGGAAGAGGCGCATCGGCTTGAATTATCGCTGGAAATATTTCAGCGTGTCTATCAGGACGATGCGCTGGCGGGATATGAAGGTTTTGGCATGGCGGTGCAGGCTTACCAGCGCAGGGCGACGGACGTCGTCCGGTTTTTGGTCGAGCTGGCGAACGGCGGGGGCCGGCGCATACCCGTGAGACTGGTCAAGGGTGCGTATTGGGATACAGAAATCAAGGTTGCTCAAGAGAGCGGTTTGGAGAGCTATCCGGTCTTCACGCGCAAGGTGCATACGGACGTTTCCTACCTGGCGTGTGCCCGCCTGTTATTCAATGCGGGGCGAACCGTCTACCCGCAATTTGCAACCCATAATGCCCATACGCTGGCCAGCATCCTGCACTTTGCCGGATCAGTTAAGGATTTTGAATTCCAGCGATTGCACGGCATGGGCGAAGAATTGTATGCGGAAATTATAGATCCCGACAAGTACGGGCGAGCTTGCCGCGTATATGCGCCGGTCGGCAGCCACGAGGACTTGCTGCCTTATCTCGTGCGCCGCCTGCTTGAAAACGGTTCAAACACCTCCTTCGTCAACCGGATATTCAATGAAAATATTGAGGTACGGGATATCGTCGCGGATCCGATCACTTTGAGTCGTGCCACGGCATTCCAGCCGCACTCCCGCATACCGGCGCCGGCCCATCTGTTTGGCGACGAGCGTGAGAACTCACGCGGAATCAATCTGGCGGATCGTGCGGTATCCGCCGATTTGCTCGCCAGGATGGATCAGGCGCTTGCCAACGCCGGCTCGGCTCAACCGATCGTCGCCGGCAAATATCTTGCAGGCCGTCCCGTGGAGTTGTTGAATCCGGCGAATGCAGCCGAGGTCGTCGGTGTCTGTCAGCAGGCCGATCGTGCAATGGTTGACCAGGCCATGGCGAAAGCCGTTGTCGGGCAGATCGCCTGGGGTCATACGCCGGCGGGCGACCGCGCGGACATACTGATCCGGGCGGCAGATCTCTACCAACAACATGCTGCTGAATTGCTGGCTTTATGTGTGAAGGAGGCCGGCAAGACGATAGAAGACGCCGTTGCCGAATGGCGGGAAGCGATCGATTTTCTGCGCTATTACGCGTTGGAGGCACGGCAAAAATTCGCGGAACCTGTCGATCTGCCCGGGCCCAGCGGCGAACGCAACACGCTGGGGTGGAAGGGTCGTGGTGTATTCGTTTGCATCAGTCCGTGGAATTTCCCCCTGGCGATATTTACCGGTCAGGTTGCTGCTGCGCTCGTTGCGGGGAATGCCGTGCTGGCGAAACCCGCGGAGCAGACGCCACTGGTTGCTTTTCGCGCCACTGAATTGCTCTTTGAAGCGGGCGTGCCTGTGGATGTCTTGCACTTCCTGCCTGGTGATGGTGCGGAGATTGGGGGACACGCCGTAGCGCATGCTGACATCGCCGGCGTGGCTTTTACCGGCTCGAATGAAACGGCGCGGATCATCAACCAGACGCTCGCATCCCGCAGTGGTGCAATTGCGGTACTCATTGCCGAGACGGGCGGACAGAACGCCATGTTTGTCGACAGTTCAGCATTGCCTGAACAGGTCGTTGTCGACGTGGTTTATTCTGCATTCAACAGTGCAGGGCAACGCTGCTCGGCGTTGCGACTGTTGTGTGTGCAGGAGGATATTGCGTCTGACGTCATCGAATTATTGCAGGGCCACATGCAGGAACTGGTGATTGGCGATCCAGCGGACATGGCAACCGATGTGGGCCCCGTCATCGATGAGGAAGCGCTTCATCGACTGCAAACTCACGTTGATGCACTGAGCAGAACAACAGACTTGATACACCGCTGTGAATTGCCTTCCTCAACGGCAAAAGGAACGTTTTTTGCGCCGCTCGCAATCGAGATCAAGTCCATGGATTTACTGACGCAGGAAGTGTTTGGTCCGGTGTTACATGTCCTGCGTTTCCCGGGCCGAAAAATGAAAGAAGCGATGGATGCGGTGAACGGCACCGGCTACGGTTTGACGATGGGACTGCACAGCCGCATCGATGGTCGGGTACGGGCCTTCGTGGAACACTCAGGGGCTGGCAATATCTACATCAATCGCAACATGGTGGGCGCGGTAGTGGGCGTGCAACCGTTTGGTGGTCGCGGACTTTCGGGCACGGGACCCAAAGCGGGTGGGCCTAATTATTTGCTGCGATTCGCGACGGAATATGCGGTGAGCAACAACATTTCCGCCGTGGGGGGTGATGCCAGTCTGCTGGCGCTCGGAGACGACTGAAGCGCAGTCTCCTGGGTTATTTTATTGGGCACGTTTCGGGTAGTCCAAAAGTGTCAGGGTGGCAACCGGTCGCCCACGCAAATTCCAGTCATCGGAATCGATAAGCACGGATACCACGCCGCAGGTTGGCAGGTTCGAGGTGATGTCCTTGAGCAGGTAATTGGCGAACCGGGTCAGGCCCGGATTGTGGCCAACGATCATGATGTTATTGAAACCGGGATCCTGGTCGGCAATCACATCCATAATCGTATCGACACTCGCGCCGTACAAGCGCTCATCACGCTGCAGGAATTCTCGCGGATAATTGATGCTCTCGGCGATAATCCTGGCGGTCGTCCATGCGCGCACAGCCGGGCTGCTGATAATGAGCGAAGGTCGAATGTCCTGGGCACCGATTCTCTTGCCCATGAGCGGGGCATCGCGTTGGCCGCGTTTGTTCAGCGGACGATCCCGATCGGCCAGACCGGCGGTATTCCAACTCGATTTGGCATGCCGTAGGAGTGTAAGGGACTTCATCGTGTCGCAGCTTACATCAATCCGGTTTGCAGCCTCGCTTCATCCGACATCATACTCTGGTTCCACGGCGGGTCGAATACGAGTTCGACGGTCACGTTTTCGATAGTGGGAATCACGGCGATTTTTTCCTGTGCATCCTGCACCAGAATTTCGCCCATGCCACAGCCGGGTGCTGTCAGGGTCATGTCCACACTGACCGAACGCTGTCCATTCGGTAACGGTGTTACTTCGCAACGATAAATCAGGCCGAGATCGACGATGTTGACCGGGATTTCCGGGTCGAAACAGGTCTTAAGCTGGCTCCAGATTACGTCTTCGATGTCCTTGTCGCTCGCATTGTCCGGAATTGCCGGTGGCGGAACCGGTTCCTTGCCGAGCGCATCGGCATCGGCCCCGGCTATGCGAAAAAGATTGCCTTCGATATAAATCGTAAAGCTGCCACCGAGCGATTGCGTGATAAAACCGGGTGTGCCTTCGCGAAGCGTCAGCGACTCGCCGCTGGGAATTATTGTGGCGGTCACATCACGTTCCAGTGTGATCGGTTCATTCGTGTGTCCGAACATGTTTGAGATTACTCCGTTGAAACTGCCTGGCTGTCCTGGTGAATCGCCGAATTCAATGCGTGCCAGGCGAGTGATGCGCATTTGACGCGGGATGGAAACTCTTTGACGCCTTCAAGGGCTCTTATTTTTCCAAGATCAATTGCCGCTCTCTTGCCGTTATTCGCATCGACATCGCCGCGAAGACGGGAAACAACAACCGCGAAGAAATCCAGGGCATCCGAGGTGTTCATGCCGATGACGGTGTCTGTCAGCAAGGACGCGGATGCAACCGAAATTGCACAGCCAGACCCCTCAAAACACGCCGCATCAATCTGGCCATTTTCCAGAATACGGAAATACAACTTGAGCTTGTCGCCACACAGCGGGTTTATGCCTTCTGCCGAATGGGTTGCGTCTGTCAATTTCCCAAAGTGCCGCGGGCTGCGTGCATGATCCAGTATCAGTTCACGATAGAGCTCGCGGAGTTCGTCCGCCTTGCTTGTATCTTTGTCCTTCACGCGAAAATTTCCTTCGTTTTCGCCAGTGCTGCAATCAGTCGATCAATGTCATCTTCGTTGTTGTACAAAGCCAGTGATGCACGTGCCGTGCCGGGAATGCCATAGAAATCCATCACCGGCATGGCACAGTGATGCCCGGTACGAATGGCAACACCCTGATGATCGAGTATCGTGCCGATGTCATGCGGATGTATGTCACCCAGCAGAAAGGACTGTACGCTGGCCTTGTTGTCGGCGGTGCCGATGAGTCGTATGTCGTCGATGCCTTCCAGGCTCCTGGTCAGGTAGGCGAGCAGGCGATTTTCGTGTGCTGCGATCTCGTCGAGGCCCACCGAATTGAGATAGTGGATGGCCGCGCCCAACCCGATCGCGCCGGAAATGTTCGGTGTACCCGCCTCGAACTTGTACGGCAATTCGTTGTAGGTTGTGCCATCAAAACGCACTTCAAGAATCATGTCGCCACCGCCCTGATACGGGGGCATGGTTTCCAGCAGTGCTTCCTTCGCATACAGGATGCCAATGCCGGTGGGGGCAAACATCTTGTGGCCGGAAAACGCATAGAAGTCGGCATCCAGTGTTCGTACGTCGATGGACAGGTGGGGTACCGCCTGGGCACCGTCGACGAGTACCGGTATGTCCCGGTGATGTGCAGCCTGAATGATTTCCTCCAGTGGAAGAATCGAACCGAGTGCATTGGATACATGTGCAACCGCGACAATGCGGACACGATCATCCATCAGCTCAATCAATTGCCGGGTATCGACTTGTCCCGTTTGCTCGATTGGCGCCACCACCAGTTCCGCGCCCGTTTGTTTGCACAGCATTTGCCAGGGAACAATGTTCGAGTGATGTTCCAGGTGGGTGATCAGTATCTTGTCACCGGCGTCGAGCTTCGGCCGACAATAGCTTTGTGCAACGAGATTGATCGCCTCGGTCGTGCCGCGCGTGAAGACGATCTCCGTGCGACTGCCGGCACCGATAAATTCCTGCACCGCGTCGCGGGCTCCCTCATACAGATCGGTCGCGCGATGGCTCAGAGTGTGTACGCCCCTGTGCACGTTGGCATGATCGTGTCGCTGATAGTCGGCAACGGCATCGATAACGACATTCGGTGCCTGGGAGGATGCTGCGCTGTCAAGATAGACGAGCGGTTCACCGTTGATCTCTTGCGCAAGGCCCGGAAAATCGGCGCGGCACGCTGCGATCGGACGAGGCTCAGCGGTGAGGATCGATACTTTTGCCGAATGGGTCATTGACCACTGTCCCCGGTCAAGTGGTCGAGTTTGCGATCGATCATCTGATGCGCGTATTTTTTGACGTTCTCAAGCGGCAGTTTTCTCAATATGTGGCCGGCAAAAGCGCGCGTCAGCAGAATCTTCGCCTGTTCAAGCGTCAAGCCTCTCGATTGCAGATAGAAAAGCGCAGTCTTGTCCAGCTGGCCGACGGTTGTTCCGTGGGAGCACTTCACGTCGTCCGCATAAATTACAAGTTCAGGTTTGGTATCGATTTCCGCGGTGTCGGTGAGCAATAGATTATGATTGGACTGCTCTGCGTCGGTGCCGTCCGCACCCTCGCGCACCAGCGCTTTGCCGTTAAACACACAACGCGCGCGGCCACCGACGATGCCGCGGTAATTTTGCCTGCTGGTGGCCGGGCCGACACGATGATCAATGAGTATGTGATTGTCGATATGTTGTTTGCCGTCGGCCAGATATATGCCGGAAATATTGGCTGTGGCGTGTGCGCCGTCAATGGTGGCCACGACGTCGTTGCGAATCAGTTTTCCGCCGACATCGATCGACGTGTAATTCAGTGTTGCTCCTTCCCGCAATAGCGCCTGGAGTCGTCCGATTTGCAGGTGCCCGGCACCGCGCTCCTGAAGGCGCACATAATCGGCGCTGGCCCCTGTGCCTAATTCAATTTGTATGACTGAGTTGGCAAAGTGCGCGTTGTTGCCGCTGGAGCGGTGCAGTTCCACAAACGCAGCGCTGGCATTCCGCCCCAGATCAATGATGAAACGAGTCTGGCTGAGCCCGGCGGCCGTCTCTGCATCGTCGAGCAGCAAGAAGCCGATGGGTTTTTCGACCTTTGCATTGTCCGCGATACGGATGAGCAGGCCGTCGCTCAGCAACGATGCGTTGAAGCTTGAGAGTGGATCGTCGATGTGCACCTCAACCGAATTCACACTGGCAGATAAGGGCGTGATGGAGACTCCTGCCTCTTGCAGCGCAGAAAGCGTTTCTGGAATGACGGTGCCGTTGCTCACCACGATCCAGTGCGCATCGATTTCCGCCGTCAATTGGCCGATGTCCACGCTGCCCGGTGCAGCCGGGGGAGACGGCTCGCTCAAACACGAGTTACTCAGTTCTGCCGCCGCAGCCAGATTGGTGTAGCGCCAATCCTCGTGTCGAAGGGAAGGAAAGCCGGTCTTGCCAAAGTTGCTCAGCGCCTTTTTGCGCAGGGCGGTCAATCCATCTTCAGCCAGGCGGCCGACCGCGGCCTCGAGAAGGTTCTGGTCTACAGCAACCGCACTCATGCGCTGGCAGCCTCCTGAACCCAGTCGTAGCCGCGTTCTTCCAGTTCCAGCGCGAGCGATTTATCACCCGAGCGGACAATGCGTCCCTTCGACAACACGTGCACATAATCCGGCTCGACGTAATCCAGCAAGCGTTGATAATGGGTGACCAGCACGATGGATCGTTGCGGGTCACGGAGTGCGTTGATGCCTTTCGCCACGGCTTTCAAGGCGTCGATATCCAGTCCGGAGTCGGTTTCATCAAGGATGGCGAGCCGCGGTTCAAGCATCGCCATCTGCAATATTTCGTTGCGCTTTTTTTCGCCGCCGGAGAATCCTTCGTTGACGCCGCGATTCAGAAAACTGGGATCCATTTCCAGCAACTTCATTTTTTCGCGCGCGAGCTGCAGGAATTCGAACGCATCGATTTCACTTTCTCCCTGATGCTTTCGCCTGGCATTGACCGCTGCCTTGAGCAGGTAGGCATTATTCACACCGGGAATTTCGACCGGGTACTGGAAGCCGAGGAAAACGCCCTTGCGGGCCCGTTCCTCCGGTGCCAGGTCCAGCAGATTTTGTCCCTCGAAGTGGACCGATCCTGCGGTCACTTTATAGTCTTCGTGACCCGCGATCACCAGCGCCAACGTACTCTTGCCGGACCCGTTCGGTCCCATGATGGCATGGACTTCGCCGGTGCCAATACTTAACGAGAGCCCGCGTAAAATTTGCGTATCGCCAATCGATACTTCCAGATTCTTGATTTCCAGCATTGTGCTCACAGTCCTGTTTCTTTACCTCTGTTTTATTAACCGTCGATTTATTAGCCGACGGCGCCTTCAAGGCTCACGTTGAGCAATGCTTGCGCTTCAACGGCGAACTCCATCGGCAGTTCCTTGAATACTTCTTTGCAGAAACCGTTCACGATCATGTTGACGGCGTCTTCTTCAGCAATGCCGCGCTGGCGACAGTAGAACAGCTGGTCCGCGGAAATCTTGGACGTCGTTGCCTCGTGCTCGACCTGGGCGGTCGGATTTCTCACCTCGATATAGGGAAACGTATGCGCGCCGCATTGCTTGCCGATCAGTAATGAATCGCATTGGGTGTGATTACGGGCATTGGTCGCCTGCGGCATGATACGCACCAGGCCCCGGTAGGAGTTCTGGGCTTTGCCCGCCGAGATTCCCTTGGAGACGATCGTGCTGCGCGTGTTCTTGCCGATATGGATCATTTTCGTGCCGGTATCGGCTTGTTGCATATTGTTGGTTACTGCGACCGAATAAAATTCGCCGACGGAGTTGTCGCCCCGCAATATGCAGCTGGGGTATTTCCACGTGATCGCGGAACCGGTTTCCACCTGGGTCCACGAAATCTTCGAGTTGTCACCACGGCAATCGCCGCGTTTGGTGACGAAGTTGAAAATACCGCCTTTGCCATTTTCATCCCCGGGGTACCAGTTCTGCACTGTGGAGTACTTTATTTCCGCATCTTTCAACGCGATGAGCTCGACGACTGCGGCATGCAGCTGGTTTTCATCGCGCATTGGCGCTGTGCAGCCTTCCAGATAGCTGACGTAACTGCCTTCCTCGGCAATGATCAAGGTACGCTCGAACTGCCCGGTATTCGCCGCATTGATGCGAAAATAGGTCGAGAGTTCCATCGGGCAGCGCACGCCTTTGGGAATGTAGACGAACGATCCGTCGCTGAACACGGCCGAGTTCAGCGACGCGAAAAAATTATCCCGGTAGGGGACGACGCTGCCCAGATACTTTTTGATCAGTTCGGGGTGTTCGATGACGGCTTCCGAAAACGGACAGAAAATAACACCGGCCTCGGCGAGCTTTCCCTTGAAGGTGGTTGCCACCGAGACACTGTCGAAGACGGCATCGACGGCGACGCCCGCGAGCTTGGCACGTTCGTGCAAGGGAATGCCCAGCTTTTCGTAGGTCTCAAGAAGTTTTGGATCCACCTCATCCAGACTCTTCGGCCGGTCAGCATCCGACTTGGGCGCGGAAAAATAGGAGATTGACTGGTAGTCGATCGGCGTGTAACTGACATGTGACCAGACAGGTTCCTTCTGTGTGAGCCAGTAGCGGTACGCTTTGAGACGCCATTCCAGCATGAACTCCGGTTCGTTCTTGCGCCCGGAAATGGCGCGAATGACGTCCTCGTCAAGGCCGGGCGGCAGGCTGTCCGTCTCGATATCCGTGACGAAGCCGTGTTCATAGCGGCGGTTGACGAGCAGGTCAATATCGTTTGCTTCAGTAGACATTTAAGGCGCCTTCTTTGCTGTGATGATCGGCATCCCGGCAAACGTAAACGTCGGAATGCGGCTGTTACTTCGTTGCAGGTCGAGCAGCGAAATGTCTGCCAGTGCCCTGCGGATGGCAATGTTAATGCGTTGCCAGGCGCTGCCGACATGGCAATGTGCTTCGAAATCGCAATGCCGATCGCTTGCGCTGCAGTCGGTAATCGACACCGGCCCTTCCAGCGCACTGATGACATCGGCGGCGCTGATATCCCGGGGACTGCGGGCGAGGCGGTAACCGCCGTGGGACCCGCGGGTCGAGGTCACCAGGCCGGCCTTGCCGAGCGTCTTGAAGATCTTGCTGACGGTGGGGACGCCCAGACCGGTCGCCGCCGCAACGTCGGCGGCGCTGGCGATACTGTCTTGATGGCTGGCAAGATGAGCCAGCACCACGGTTCCATAGTCCGTCAATCGACTCATACGCAACACGTCGCATCTCCCTGTTTTGTGGAAAGAGGACTATTTTAGTCCTATTTGAACTGCGGGACCAGTCAAATGGGGAAAATAATGCCCTGCAGCGCGGGACGCGCTGATTTCGTAGCCCAAGTTGCCCTGATTTTTTGTTATCCTAGCCCGTCCTTGATAAAGACCGTCGCCATGCATAAATCATCGCTCATGCTGTTGTCGGCACTAACAAAAGAAAGGCGGAGAAAATTTCATGAATATCAATGAGTTGAACGCTGTTTCTAAGAATATGGTTGGGAACGGAAAAGGCATCCTGGCCGCCGACGAGAGTACCCCGACCATCAGCAAACGATTCGCGACGATCGACGCCGAGTCGACCGAAGAGAATCGCCGGCGCTACCGCGAGATGCTTTTTACGACACCCGGTGCTGCCGACCACATCGGTGGCGTTATTCTATTCGATGAGACCATACGGCAAAGCACCACTGACGGCGTTGCGTTTCCGAAGTACCTGAACGATCTTGGCATGATCGCCGGTATCAAGGTCGATACGGGCTCAAAACCGCTGGCCGGCTTTCCGGGCGAGACCGTGACCGAGGGACTC
>JADFNG010000089.1 GCA_022563505.1 Pseudomonadota bacterium
GTCCAGATGACAGCAGCTATGCCGCCCATCCATGTCCAGAGAATCGCGAACACCGAAATCACTGCAATGCTGGTCATCAATCCCCAGCCAGTAATGAGTTCGAGGACCAGCGCGGTTGCATATACCCTGACGCCCTGACCGAGGATGCCGCCAAGAAAAAACATGCCTGCCGTGATGCGTCCGACGACCGGCCCGAGCCTGTCCGTCATGTAATCGTAAGGACTGTAAAACTCTTTCTCGTAGTAAAGCGGCACAAGAAATCGCGCCACCAGGATCCTCGCGATGATCCCGCCAAGCGCCAGTTGCAAATAAACGAAGCTGCCATCTGCTGCATACACCAGCGCCGGTACACCGATAAAGGTAACCGCGCTGATGGTCGTTGCAATCGTTGATGCCGACACGGCATACCACGGCATGCTTCTGCCGCCGAGAAAGAAGTCGCGCGTATTTTTCTGCCGGCCCTTAAGCCGATGGCCGACCAGCGTGGTGCCGATGATATATACCGCCACCACCGCCCAATCCCAGAAACCGAACATCGACTCGCTCACTTCTTCGATACGCAAAGGTAACATGACATAGCGGATACCTGGGCGACGCTTTCAGCAACGCATAACAACTGAGATACGCTAACTGATTGTTTTAACATTGAAATAATTAACATTACTGTATATAATACAGGTACTTTTCTGCTCACAAGGACGTGTCATGAGCCCTGCTAATTCAGCCAGAACCAAGCCCATTTCCATTGACGAACTCGACCACGCGATCGTCTCCTGTGCCGCCCGTATAAATGCGGCGACGTATGAAATGCTGCTGCTGGTCAGGCAATTCGATGAGCGCGCCGGATTCCTGCAGTGGGGCCTGGATAATTGCGCCGAGTGGCTGGCCTGGCGTTGTGATCTTAGCCTGGTCACGGCGAAAGAAAAACTTCGTACGGCGCATGCGCTCAAAAGCCTGCCAGCGATCTCGGGCGCCTTTTCCGAAGGTGAGTTGTCCTACACCAAGGTGCGGGAACTGACGCGGGTCGCCAATCGCGACAACGAGGAGAATCTGCTGGACTTCGCCTTGCGCACGACGGCGACCATCGTGGCACAACGATGCCGCGAGTTGCGCATGGGCGATGAAGCCTCCATCGATACGGCCGCACGTGCATTCGCCAATCGTTCGCTTCGCATTCGTCGCGATCCGTATCGGGGCACGATGGTCGTTACTGTGGAGCTACCGATGGAGTCGGGAGAGCTGCTTGAGAAGGCCCTCGACAAGGCACGCGATGATGAAGTCCTCGAGACACCGGATCCGGCCGATACCTCATGGTCTGCCCGACAGGCCGATGCTTTTGTAAACATGGTGACGGGATTCCTCTCTGGCACTGGGAATGATGCTGAGAACAATACCAGGAGCAACGACAACTACCTGGTGACCATCCACGTCGATCAATCGGCACTGCAAGGTAAGGAGGGCCGTTCTGCTTTACCCATTGAGACAGTGAAACGACTTTGTTGTGACGGCCCTGCGGTTGCACTGATCGAGACTGAAAAGAGTGAGCCCCTGAGTATTGGTCGCAAATCACGCATTATCCCGAAGGCCATCGAGCGTGCAGTACGTGCACGAGATAACAATTGCTGCCGGTTCCCGGGATGCCACAATCACCGTTTCCTGCACTGCCACCATGTCGAGCACTGGTCGAGGAACGGCGAGACCTCACTGGATAACCTGATGCTGCTGTGCACGAAGCATCATACGCTGGTGCATGAGGGCGGTTTCCGCATCGAGACGGACTTTCAGGACAATTGGTACTTTGTGCGCCCGGATGGGATCGCCGTGCCGGAGGCCGGCTATCACTCCCGTGACATGCTGGACACAGATGCCGAAGATGTTTCCACCTTGTACAACAATCCTCCCGCGGGAGTTCTGAATCCTCCCGCGGGAGCTTTGTTGAGCGTTGCGGAAAACTTTGTGAAAGAACCGCCGGCGCCGGTTTACTTGCATTAGGAGGCTGCGCGGTAGGCTTTATGGACTAGCTTAGTGCTTATCGGAGCCGCTCTGCGATCAGAATTCCCTGTTTTGTACTGTCGTCACAGAAAACAACCTCCCAATCAGGATCTGCCATGATTGCCGCGCAAGGAATAATGTTCTTCATCGACTTCGGAAAATAGATATCGTGGAAGGCGGCGAAACCGCCGACGGCGATGTTACCTTTCAACTTTGTCCACTCAATCATTGAGGCCAACTCACCAGAATCGAAAAATATCAGATCCCACGACGATTCCTTTTTGGAAAGATCAGCAATAACGCCGGCAACCCCCCGGGATTCCGCATCCCGCAAGAATGCGATTTCGTTATCGAAATTTCCGTTAGAGGAAAACAAATCAAGTAATCGGCGTGGCAGAGACAGTGATGACTCGTCGGTCATCAGGTCGCGTGCGGACCAACCTCTGTGACCGGCAACGCGACTTACTTTATGGCGACGTTTTATCGAGCAGTTTTGACTCTGAAATACGTTGATTTGGTCCCGAAGCGCCGCAACCTGAACGCCGCCATAGCTTGTTTGGGATTCTCCCGTATAGAAATCAATAAATTCATCGCTGTGAATCGATACACCCTCAATGAGTTCCACGTGCTTTGACACCATGGCTTCATGCGGGGTACCTCTGATAAACATTCTCGTTCGCGTAAGGTTGCCATCGATCGAGCAGATGCTGGCATCATTTTGCTGTGCAAACCTTGCCCAGACTGCCGTTGATAAGCCCGAGCCGATCTCCAGAATGCGTTTTAAGCCCCGCTGCTCGGCGAAGCTGCTCATACAGGTATAGGAGGGAAACGCCAGATACTGCTTCTTGTTCGGGTAATTGAGATCATCAAACAATGCCTTCTGAGCCACCCTCGCTTTTTCCATGACGGCAACGCTATCGAACTTCGCGGCAAGTGCTGATTGGGGTCTCGGACCGGAAGAGGTAACTCGTTGGTAGAATTGCCGAAGCCCTTGTGGAAGCATCGTTTTATCCTCTAAATTAAGAAAGCAATGAAAGGTCATTGCCGAACATTAGTGATCAGCCGACCGTCAATCAGAAAGTTGCAAAGCACAGACTGTTCGAGCAGCGCAGACCGCTGGCGGAAACACTTTGTCCAGCATCGATTATCCATCACAAAGAGCGGCTTGCCTATCGATAATGATTTCGGAGGATGGAGTATCCGGGCATTTGCTAACCTCGATGGAGAGATGAGTGTGCGCAGTTCCCCGGACGTTTCAGATCTTGACCGAACGTGTGGCTGTGTTGCCAGAGATGCAGGTTATCGCTGTGCATTTTTCCTCCGTTACCTTTGAATCAAGCCGTTATCCTTGACGTCGCGAACGCCAGCCAGGCGATACAGCGCTGGAAGCACGAGAAGCGTCAGCAACGTTGACGACAATATTCCGCCAACCACCACGGTCGCCAGCGGCCGTTGAATTTCAGCTCCGATACCGACGTTAAGCGCCATTGGGACGAAGCCCAGACTCGCGACCAGCGCGGTCATCAGAACCGGCCTCAACCGAACCATTGCGCCCTCCATGATCGCGTCTTCGAAAGCTCTTCCTTTGGCGCGCAGATCGCGGATAAACGACAACATGACCACGCCGTTGAGTACGGCCACGCCTGAGAGCGCGATGAAACCCACGGCCGCGCTGATCGAAAACGGCAGGCCCCGGAGCCACAATGACAGCACACCGCCGGTGAGTGCGAGTGGTACGCCACTGAACACCAACAACGCGTCTCGAGCCGAACCGAACACGCCGTAGAGCAAACCGAAAATCAGCAGCAGCGCGAGTGGCACCACTATGGCAAGACGCTCGCTTGCGGATTGTAATTGCTCGAAGGTTCCGCCGTACTCAACCCAGTAACCAGGCGGTATGTCCACCGTTTGTGCCAATCTGGAACGCACCTCGGCAATAAACGAGCCTAAGTCGCGGCCCCGGACGTTTGACGTCACCACGATGCGGCGCTTGCCGTTTTCGCGGCTGATCTGATTGGGCGCAATTACAATCCTGATATCCGCTACCTCGTACAACGGCAACCCGCTGCCGTCAGCCAGCATGATCGGCAGACGGCGAATCGCATCGATATTTTGCCTGCGATCGTCCTGCAAACGCACCACGACATCAAAACGCCGATCGCCTTCGAATATCTTGCCTGCTGTACGGCCGCCAATGGCGATTGACAGCACGCTCTGCACGTCGGCCACGTTGAGACCGTAGCGAGCCAGGCTGGCGCGATCGGGTGTTACGGTCAGCATTGGCAAGCCAGTGACCTGCTCGGCCTGAACGTCGGCGTTTCCCGCTACCGACAGCAGCAGGGTCTCGACCTGACTGCCGATACTCACCAGCGTATCGAGATCATCGCCGTAGATTTTGATGGCGACTTCCGAGCGTACACCCGCGATCAACTCATTAAAGCGCATCTGAATGGGCTGGATAAACTCGTACTTGCTCCCCGGTATGCGCTCGACGGTGGCCTCCAGTTCAGCCACTAACGTGGCCTTCGACTTGCGCGGATCGGGCCATTCGCTGCGCGGTTTCATGATAATAAAGGTATCCGCGACCGACGGGGGCACGGCGTCAGTGGCGATGTCGGCGGTGCCGATCTTCGAAAAGACATGCGACACTTCCGGAAGCGCTTTGATCTGCTCTTCGAGTACACCTTGCATGGACACCGCCTGGCTCAGACTGGTGCCCGGTATCCGCAGTGCATGCATGGCAACGTCGCCTTCGTCCAGAGTCGGCAGAAATTCGGAGCCAAGCCGGGTCGCCAGCAAGCCTGCGCCGAGCAACAGCAAAACCGCCATCGAGACAACCGGAACGCGAGCCCGCAACGCGAACCCGAGCGCCGGTTGATAAGCCCGGTGTGCGGCGGCCATCAGCCAGTTGTCGCGCTCCTGTACGCGGCCGGAGACGAACGTCGCCACCGCGGCGGGCACGAAAGTCACGGAGAGCACCAATGCCGCCAGCAATGCCCCGCTCACCGTCCAGGCCATTGGCCGAAACATCTTTCCCTCTACGCCGGTCAGGGTGAGGATGGGCAGATACACGATAATAATAATGGCCACGCCGAAAATGCTAGGTTTCAGCACCTCGCGCGTGGCCGCTCGCGTCACTTCCAGACGCTCATCGAATGACAATAAGGCGCCGCGCTCGCGCTGGGCAATCCCAAGCTGGCGCAGGCAGTTCTCCACGATAATCACGGCACCGTCCACGATCAGGCCAAAGTCCAGTGCTCCCAGGCTCATCAGGTTGCCGGAGACACCGGCCTTGACCATGCCGGTGATCGTCATCAGCATCGACAGCGGGATGACCGCCGCCGTTACCAGTGCGCCGCGCCAGTTGCCGAGCATGGCAAACAAAACAACGATCACCAGCAATGCGCCAACCGCCAGATTTTCCTGTACGGTTTCAATCGTCTGCTCGACCAGATTCGAGCGGCTGTAAACCGCTTCCGCGACCACTCCATCCGGCAGCGAGTCTTGTATCTCGAGCAGCTTTTGTTCCACCGCCCGGGCAACTTCACGGCTGTTCTCTCCGATCAACATGAAGGCGGTGCCCAGGACGACCTCGCGACCATCTTGCGTGGCCGCACCGTTTCGCAATTCGTGGCCGAGCGCAACGGTGGCCACATCACGGACGTAAATCGGCACACCGGAGCGTAGTCCGACAACGATCCTGGCGAGATCTTCCAGACCGGCCGCCTGCCCCGGCGAGCGCACCAGGTACTGCGCTCCCGAGCGTTCGATGTAGCCGGCGCCAATATTGGTGTTGTTGGCTTCAAGGGCCGTCACCAGGTCGTCGAGCGAAAATCCGTACGCCAGCAACTTCTCCGGTATTGGCGAGACCACAAACTGCTTTTTGAAGCCACCGACCGTGTTGACTTCCACCACCCCCGGTGTCTGCCGTAGCTGCGGTCGAATAATCCAGTCCTGCACTTCCCGCAGGTGCATCGGATTGTGTTCAGCGCCCGGTGCAGACGAAACCGTGTACATGAATATTTCGCCAAGCCCGGTCGCAATCGGTCCCGGCACGGGCTCCAGCCCCTCTGGCAGCTGCGCCCGCGCCTGCGCGAGGCGTTCGTTGACGAGTTGGCGAGCGAAATAGATATCCGTTCCATCCTCGAAAATTGCGGTTACTTGCGACAAGCCGTAACGCGAGACAGAACGCGTGTAGTCGAGACGCGGTAAACCCGCCAACGCCGTTTCAATCGGGAAAGTAATGCGGCTCTCGGTTTCCAGCGGCGAATATCCAGGCGCCTCGGTATTGATCTGCACCTGCACGTTGGTGATGTCCGGTACCGCATCAATCGGCAAGTACTGGTAGTTGTATATGCCCAGACCGCCGACGGCCAGAGCGGCCGTCAGAACCAGTGCGCGCCGCTTTAGCGCGATATCGATAATTTTTTCAAGCATGCGCGTCGTCCCGTTAGTGGTCGTGACTGGCGCCGGACTTTTCGATGTCCGCTTTCACCAGGTAGCTGTTGCTGGTCACATAGGTCGTACCGGGTTGCAAACCACCCAGAACCTCCACGAACTCACCATCACGGCGACCCAATTCCAGCATGCGGACTTCGTAGGTATCCTCGACCCGGGCATAGACCACGGTGAAATCACGGAACGACTGCAATCCGCTTTCACGCACCGCGAGGTTCACGTCGTGTTCGGCGATGATGGCGAACCCTTGCACGAACTGGCCGGGTCGCCAGCTGCCAGCCGTATCTCCCAACAGCACGCGGACAGTCGCCGCCCGGCTGGCGGTGTCAAGCGTTGGCAGGATTCTTTCGATGGTGCCGGCGATCGTGGTCTCGCCATCCAGGCTCGAGACCAGCACCGTCTGGCCTGTTTCTATCCGGCCCAGGTCGCTTCCGTACACTTTGAAGTCCGCGACCAGGCGTGACATGTCTGCGATGACGTAAAGTGCGTTATCGCTCGATGCGCCGCCAACACTCGCGTCACGCGCAATCACCGTGCCATCGCGCGGCGCGGTAACGACGTAGGTTTGCAGGCTTTCATTCGATTGCACACGAGCCAGGACATCGCCCCGCCGTACCGTGTCACCGATCGTTTTTTGCAGCGCCTGGATCAGGCCGGGAAATCTGCCACGAACCTCCGACAGAGCATTCGGGTGAGGCTGAATGGTACCCCGGAGTTCGATTGTCTCGCGTATCCGCCTACCCGCCGCCTGCGCGACTTCGATGCCCATCGCTTGCGCGACGGCGAATTCTATCCGGGTTCGACCCTCGTAGGACTCGTAGTGCCAACGGGACTGTTTGCCGGACTGTCGCGCCGTGACCGTGACGTCGAAAGAGTGTGGCTCGATGACGACACCGTTACCGCGCAGAAATTCACCCTGCGGGTAAAACTCGAAGGTGTCGACCCGATCACCCAGGCGACCCAACTCAACGGTAATATCCACTGTGCCCGGCGCGATGGGCTGGTCGTTCCGATACGGGTAAAGCCGGAATTCCGGTGGCACACCGGTTTCGAAGATCGTCACTTCCAGTGCGAAGTCGCCGTCTCGCAGCAGACGACCATTGTGCGGCCCTCGCTCGAAATCCTGCGCCGCGTTTGCAGCGGCTCCGTGGCCGCCGCCACTGTCGGACCCTTGCTGACCGCCGCATCCGGCCACCAGTATCGCAAGTACAAATAACGTCGCACGAAAAATGTGACGGTTGTGGGAATACTGTTTCATGGCGAAACTCCTGGTCGGTCAGCGAGCCAGACAGAACCGCCACCGGTCAGTCGCTCGATATCAATGAGTCGAAGTTGGTGGTCGCTGCAAGCGGTCAGACGTGCCGCCCGCGCCGACAACAGTTCACTCTGCGCGTTCACCAGTTCGAGATGAGAAAAACGGCCCACACGGTAACCACCCTCGATTTCTTCGAGTATGGTGCTGGCTCGCGGCAGGATCTCGGCATCGAATAATTCGACCTGAGAACGTGTGTGAACCAGTTCCTGGTAAAGCGCGTAAAGTGTGGCGTGAATGTCCAGACGCGCCGCCTGCTCTTCGAACCCCGCTTGCCGGCGCAAGGCATTTGCACGACGCTCGACCGGTGCGGCGCGCGCCGATGAGCCCAGCGGTACCGTTACGCTAAACACCAGCGCCTGGTCATCCAACTGTTCGAGCCGCCGTACGCCGGCGGACAAGGTCCAGTCCGGTCGCCGACGGGAATGGGCCAGTTGAGCACGCGCTTCTTGCAAGCGCTGTTCCGAAGCGAAGCGCTTGATATCCGGGTTTTGATCAAGATTCGCGACAACCGCCGCAAACGGCACCAACGGGGAGAGGCTGCAGAGCTTCGCATTGGCGTGGCCGAACATCGGGGTCAGGTCACCCCAGGTCGCGGCCAGCGACAAACGCGCTGCGCGTAAGCCGTGTTCAGCGTCCTCCACTTGCAGGCCCGCGTTCGCCAGGCGAATTTCAGTGCGCAATCGTTCCACGGCGGGTGCTGCACCGGAACGCTCCCGAAGCTGCGCCGCATCCCTGGCACGTTGCCAAACCTCGGTCGATTCCTGGGCAAGTTGCAGAAATTCTTGCCGATTGACTACCGCCTCAAAGCGGCGGGCAAGCAGCGTCATAAGATCCAGGCGCTCGATTTCAAGACGATTTTCAAGTTGCGTCGCTTGGGATGATGCAATGGACATTCGACCAGAACGAATGTCGGAGCGCTCGAAAATTCGTGACAGGCGCAGCGTTGTTTCGCTGGCCTTGAAACCGGACAGCGCCCCGGTGCCCGCAAAATCTTCAACTTGCAGGCTCGCTGACCACTGCGGTTTCAGGGCCGCCTGGTCCAGCGCTGCGGTCGCTGCATTGCGAGCGAAGGGCGCCGAGCGAAGCCGCGGATTGCGTTCCAGCGTACGCTCCGCTGCTTGCAGCAACGTCAGCGACGGCGCATCAGATGGATCTTCCTGCGACCAGGCAACGGGGGCGGAAAGGACCACCCACAAAACGAATAGACGAAACAAAACACTCTCCCAACGATTGAACGGGCGTGGCTATGCCACAACGAGATTGCGATTCAGCAATCAGCCGTTCTAAACGATTGGAGGTCGTTGGAGAGGTGTTATCAGATTATCGGGCGGATGGGCGCTCGGAGGAGGAGTGCTTCCGTCGGCCTTCTGGTGCGCCACCACGTTCACGTCGAACTCGGGAAGCAGCGCTAATGCAGTTGCACCAATATCGTGTGTGTGCACCACGCCATTATTGCCGGGATCACCGACGTCGCCCGAATTGGCGGCGTCCGTACCAAGATGATCATGCACGTCGTGAACATGGCCAAACCGCGCGTCAGAGTGCGTATGAAGCTCAATCTGCGAAAACCCGGATGCGATCACGGCCAGCAAAATCACTGAAAGAATGACCGTGCGTTTTTGTGCGAGACTTGTCATCGAGGTCGCCATTGATCGAGACAGTGCCACAAAGCCACATCCATCTCAACACCAGGCACCCGGAGGCAAAACTGAAAAATCGCTATCGACCTGCGAAGCCGGGTTTTTTTGTTCCGCTACGGCCAGCAAGTCATCGAGTAATTCCGGCCGGTACTTTTCGATCAGCGCGAACAGGATTGCAACCGTTTCAGGGATCAGGTAGTGCACACTGACCGGGTGTTCCGGTCGTTGGGTCAACAGTCTTAATACGACTCGTGGATCCGTTGAGAAATCAAAGACCACAAATTTACCGGCCTGCTTTCCGGCAGCGACCAGCGACCCCCACTGGTCGGGAAGAGCGCTCGCAACGAAAACCAGCGCGGTTGCGTATACCCTGACTCCCTGACCGAGGATTCCGCCAAGAAAAACATGCCTGCCGTGATACGTCCGACGACCGGCCCGAGCCTGTCCGTCATGTAATCGTAAGGACTGTAAAACTCTTTAAGCATTAATCAAATATATACCGCAAGTAGTTTACACTGCGGTATAAAATATGTAGTATTTCGCCTAAATATTCAGACCAGTCATTCATTATGTACCGATTTTATTTTAAAAAACAATTTGTTACAAATATACCGCTACTTCCTATTATTACGGTATAAAAACGCAGTATAAGTATGATAAAACACCTTCCAAACAGCCTGTCCGTGCAGTATAGCGAGCTCATGCAAAACTGTGTGCAGCCCATCTCCAGTGGTTCGAATTTATCGTTCAAGTTCAAGACGATCAATAACAAACGTTACTGGTATTTGTATATCAGTATCGGCAGTACGCGAAGAGAACACTATCTCGGCCAAGAGACAACAGATCTCCTCGACCGAATCGACGACGAGAAAGAGGCCTGGGAGTCAAATGCTGATGACCGTGCGTTAAGGCAGCAACTCGTCAATATGCTCATCGGCGGCGGCATGGCAACCGTCAGCAAGGATGAAGGAAAGGTTATATCTCTGCTCGAGCGCAACGGCGTATTTCTGGCGGGCGCTGCACTGGTTGGTAGCATGGCATTCAAGGCTTACGCGAACATGCTCAGTATTTCGTGGGCGAGCGACGCCAGCACACAAGACATTGATGTTGCTGCCGACAACCGCTACACCCTTGCACTGCCCCGCACCCAGATCAACCTTGGTCAGTTGATCCTGGATAGTGGCATGGGATTTATCGAGGTTCCTGCATTGAACCGCAAGCAACCATCGACTTCCTTCAAGATCCGCGGCAGAGACTTTATTGTCGATGTGCTTGCTCCAATGAAGGGCCGCGAAACAAACAGGCCGATTCACCTGACAGACTTCGGAACATATGCGTCACCGTTGCGTGACCTGGACTACCTCTTGCAGGACCTTCAGCCGGTCGTGTTGTTATACGAACATGGCATCATGATCAACGTGCCGTCACCTGGTCGGTTTGCCATTCACAAATGTGTGCTTAGCCAGAAGCGACCGGCTGCATTCGCAGCGAAAGCGTTGAAGGATCAAAAACAGGCGGAACAAGTGTTTAGTGTGCTCCTTGAGGACCGTCCTGCTGACATTACACTCGCCTACGATGCCGCCAGGAAACAGGGAGATTCTTTTGTGAAAAGTTTCAAAGACGGGCTCAACTTGCTTGATGAGGAAATCGCCGCAGCGGTGCGCGATCAGCTTGCGGCTCATGTTGTCTGAGAATGAAAAACTGCACAACATCGGTCCAGATGACCGCAGCTATTCCACCCATCCATGTCCAGAGAATCGCGAACACCGAAGCCTACCGTTAGCGTACGACTTGGGCCACCGCGTGGGTCGATACGCAAAGGTAACACGTCATACCTGATACCTTTATTTCTTTCAGCAGCGCATAACAACTGAGATACGCTAACTACTTGTTTTAACGTTGAAATAATTAGCATTACTGTATATAATACAGGTACTTTTTCTCTCACAAGGACGTGTCATGAGCCCTGCTAATTCAGTCAGAACCAAACCCATTTCCATTGACGAACTCGACTACGCGATCGTCTCCTGTGCCGCCCACATAAATGCGGCGACGTATGAAATGCTGCTGCTGGTCAGGCAATTCGACGAGCGCGCCGGATTCCTGCGCTGGGGCCTTGATAACTGCGCCGAGTGGCTGGCCTGGCGTTGTGATCT
>JADFNG010000090.1 GCA_022563505.1 Pseudomonadota bacterium
GCTCAGATTTGATCACACTGACAGTGTCAGAAAACTCGGGTACGAAAGGTCGCTCGCACGAGTTGCAGCCGTTCCAACGATCGAGTGAATTCCACAACGAAGGGCTCGACCCGGCCAGAACCGGACCCTTACTAGTCTACAGCTAGTACCGAATCAGACCGGACTATAACTTCGGCCGGGTCGAGGTCGATAACACTTACCGAACCGTCCCGGACGTAAAAGATCAACAGAGATTTGGCGTCCACATGACGCTGCCCGATTAATCTCTCAATCGACTCCGAAATGGTTGTGATGCTTTTCCCGTCTACAGATACGAATACCAGCTTTCGGAGCTGCTCTGTATCTGGGTGGTCCACATGTTCTGCAATCTCCAACAAAAGGCCAATTACAATCGGCTGTGCAGCCCCAGCTTGCCTGACCCCCCTAAATGGTCGATCATGCACAAACCATTGCGTCAATATGTCGTGGTTCGTATTGGGGAGCAACCAATGCGCCGTCTTTGAACCGGTATCGAAAAAAAGCAAATTGCGAGCCATCCCCGTCGCGCCGGACGTTCCCGATCCAACGTACTTGGCAGGCGCTGCCAGCTTTGCAAAGAGGAAGGCCGTTCCGGTAAGAGGTTTAAATCTGTCGAGCTTTAGGTCCTCCGCCGCCAGATCAACTCCAGCGACATCTGTCAGTGGCGTTTCGGGTCGATCCAGACCTGCAAAAATTCCCGAGTTGAAGGCAAAAACGCCAAAGGAAATTAAGAACAGAGTAACCGCAAGAAAAACAAGCAGGCCATTTATCCGCCACACCCAGGAAAAGAAACGTTCTGTTTTGGAATCCATTTGGATATTTTTCCGCTCGTAGCATTGAAAATAATTGGATGGCGTGCCGTGAGTCTGGGGACAGTTTACCTATTTTCCGGGGACCGAAGAAAGACAAATAAACTGTCCCCCGAACTCCCCGACGATCAAACCTGGGACTTATCAGCACCACTCTTCGCGAGAACCGCCGCGACGCTTGCGTAGGTAGACACACAATACGGCACGAAGTAAGTCAGCGGAATTTTCCATATCGCTGCAGCGGGCAGCCCGCCTGCGAGCAATGAATCGCCCTGATTAATAAACACCAGAATGGTGCCGACGATTCCCGCGACCTTCAGACTGCGCATCACGAGCTCTCTTTGTATCGCTGTTCGTAACCAGTTTTGCATTTGTCCGATTCCGTTGTTCGCTAGTCATTAATCAGGCTATGCTGCCGGATTATTGTCCTCACGCCAAATCCTCCTGCCGAATGAACACCGGGCTCGCCACAAAACGTCGCTTCATTATCGTGCTCGGCTGCCTGACCGGTATCGGCGCCGTGACGATCGACATGAGCCTGCCATCAATACCCGGCATGGTGCAGGATTTCAGCGCGACGATCGGCGTGGGTCAGCAGATTATTGGCGTGTTCATGATCGGCATTGCGCTGGGCCAGCTACCTGCCGGACTCATTTCGGATCGTATTGGCAGAATCCCGGTGCTCCTCACCGGCGTCGGCATCTTTACCCTCGCCGGCATCGCCACCAGTATGGCGACGAACATGGAAGCCATGCTGCTGGCGCGATTCGTGCAAGGCCTGGGGGCATCCGTTGGAGTTGTGGTTGCACGAGCTATTGTCCGGGACATTGCCAGCGGCAGACAAGCGGCTCGGCTACTGTCGATCATGATCATGATTTTTACGGCAGCACCCATGCTCGCACCGATCGCCGGCGGATATCTCGTTGCCACCTTCAACTGGCGAGCACCGTTTGTAGCAATCACCGTATTCGGTGCACTCATACTTTTTACTGTCAGCAAGGGTCTGCAGGAAACGCGCCAGCCCAACAGAGAACATCACATTTTTCGGCAACTCGTGCATAGTCTGGGCGAGTTCTTCTCGCACCGGCAGAGTGTGCTTGGCGTTTTGCTGGTGGTATTGCCCGCGATGGGCTTCATGTCGATGATCACCGGGTCAGCCGCCCTGATTATCGAAATCTACGGTTACTCTGTGGAGCAGTTCGGTTTCATTTTCGCCCTGGCGGGAATCGCAATCCTGGCCGGATCGTATTTGAACAGAAATCTGTTATCGCGTTTCAACGGTGAACAGCTATCCGGACTGGGCGCCACATTGATCGGTATTGCGGCGGTGCAAATGCTGCTTATTGCCTGGCTGGGAGAAGCCAGTATCTGGTGGGTATGGGGCAACGTGTGTCTCTACCTGTTTGGTACCAGCTTCTTACTGGCCAATGCAACGGCCATGGCGCTTGACCCGGTGCCGGGGATTGCCGGCGTTGCAGCCTCCATCCTGGGTACGTCGCAAAATCTGGCTGCTGCCATTAGTGCGCTCGTTAGCAGTGCCATGTACGACGGCACGATTCGTAACGTCGTTATTACCATGGGTGTGTTTGGAACGCTGACTTTGATTACGTTTGTACTGCGCTCCCGGGTGCTTGGCGGACAGTCGATCCATGTACCAGCGGAGTAGCGAGAATCAAATATTTGTCGCGCGTCAGGTCACGCTCCTACAGGAGTGGCAATTGAAATATTGTCAGAGCGTCAGCCAAGGCGCAATCTTGCCCGTCAGTCGGTCTCTGTCACTATCTCGGAAACGGCCTTGCGCTGCTGGGTTGGCGTTATCTTCGGATAGCCATACCAGATCAGTGCGACGATGAACTCCTTGTCGCTGTCAATTTTCAACAGATCGTAGAAACGGGAATCGCGGGTGATCGGGCCCGTTGCCCATTTTGATGCCAGCCCGGCTTCCGAAATATAGAGATTGAGGTTTTGAATCGCGCAGCAGACGCTCGCATAGTCTTCCCGCTCTAGTCGCGCATCCGATGAACTCTTGCAGGTGACGACCAGCCATCCAGGGCGCGCCGCGGCCTCCTTCGCCTTGAAGTCACCGAACTTCTCTCCTTTACGCTCTGTCACGACGATCCGCGTCAACTCAATGCTCTGCTGAATCGCTTCGTCACCCAATAGATAAAAATGCCACGGCTCTGTCAGATGATGATTGGGTGCCCAGCGCGCGACCTCGATCGCGTCGAGAATCAATTGCCGACTGACAGGCTGTTGCAAAAACAGGTTTACCGTGCGGCGTGAGCGAATGCGCTCACCGAGATGTTGCAGGGTTTTCTTGACCGCGGTGACGGGTGCGTCGCTCACTATGATCTCTCGAGAATCATCGCGATTCCCTGACCGACACCAATACACATCATGCACAGAGCGTACTGGCCTCCCTGCCGCTGCAACTGGTACGCAGCGGTCGCCGCAATTCGAGCGCCCGACATACCCAATGGGTGGCCGAGTGCGATAGCTCCACCATTTGGATTGACGTGCGCCGCATCGTCCGCGATGCCAAGTTTGCGCAATACGGCAAGACCCTGCGCGGCGAACGCCTCGTTCAGTTCAATGACATCCATCTGCTCAATCTCGAGCCCCGCATTTGCCAGCACTGTTCTCGCCGCGGGGACCGGGCCAATGCCCATAATGCGAGGTTCAACACCCGCAGATGCCCAGGTCACCACTCTGGCCATGGGCTTGAACGCATACTTGCTAACCGCCTCGTCCGAAGCCACGAGCAAGGCACAGGCACCGTCATTTATCCCGGCGGCGTTGCCCGCCGTCACCGTGCCATCTGCGCGCACGAAAGGCTTTAGCCTGGTCAGGCCTTCCAGTGTCGATCCTTCTCGCGGGTGTTCATCGGTATCGACCACCAGCGGATCGCCGCGTCGTTGTGGTATCGATACAGGAACCATTTCTTCGGCCAGAATTCCGTTTGCCATCGCGTCGGCGGTTTTGAGTTGGCTGCGCAGAGCGAACTGATCCTGGTCCTCACGAGAAATATCGAAATCTGCCGCCACGTTCTCGGCCGTCTCCGCCATCGAGTCCACCCCGTATTGCTCTTCCATGCGGCGATTGATAAAGCGCCAGCCCAGCGTGGTGTCATAAATTTCGGCATTGCGTGAAAATGCTGCCGTCGCCTTGCCCTGCACAAACGGGGCGCGCGACATTGACTCGACGCCACCGGCGATCACAATATTTGCATCGCCGGCCTTAATAGCGTGCGCTGCATTACCGAGCGCATTCATGCCGGAACCACACAGGCGATTTACGGTTGCCGCGGGGACATTAACGGGCAGACCGGCCAGCAATGCGGACATGCGTGCAACATTTCGATTGTCCTCGCCAGCCTGGTTGGCACAGCCGAGAATCAGGTCATCGATATCTGCTGCATCAAGGGATGCATTTCGTTGCAGCAACGCAGCGATTGGAATGGCGCCCAAATCGTCCGGCCGCACCGAGGACAATGCACCACCATAGCGTCCTATTGGCGTTCGCACAGCATCGATAATCCATGCATTGGTCATGGCGGGGCATCCAATTGAGAATAGGGCTCGCGATCATACGTATTGCCAAGCCGAAGACCAACGTAGGCCCACAAAAGCGCGACGATGGCGCCGAGAACCGCGATCGCCCCCATGCCCAGACCCACGGAAGCGGTCAGGAAGGCAAACACCCAGCCCGAAAACACGTCACCGCCCCGGTAAACGACAATATCGATGACTTGCTTGGTCTTGAAGCGATCCTCGCGACTGACGTTCGTGTACAACATCTCACGCCCGGGCCGCGTAATCGAATAGTTGCCGGCCTTCAATACCACCCACATGACGATAACGATAGCCAGCACCGGATTCACGAACACCACCAATAATGCGGCAGCAACAAGCAGTGGCACCAATGCCAGTGTCTTGCCAAGACCGATCTTCGTCGCTATGCGACTGGTCGCAAACATTGCGGTACCAATTGCAATGCCATTGACCGCCAGATTAATGCCAGCCCAGATGGCCGTATTCGTATCCCGGTCATTGTCCGCCATCAGGTTCTTCAATTCGAAGTAGGCGAACGAACCAATAAATGTGTACAGGAAAATGAATACCGCGATGCCGAGAAGATACGGATTGCTGATAAAATGCCGGAATCCGGCGAACGGGTTGCCCCTGATCGATGATTCCTGATCAGCATTGGTGACCGGATCTCCCACGGCTGTCCGCAAGATCACAATTAGCGGTATGGTCATGACGAGAATGGTTGCAGCAATCAGCATCAGGTTGAGCGTACCCAGTTTTTTTGCCAGCACGAGCGCAATCGTCCCGCCAACAATCGTCCCAATGCTGGCGCCGCTGGCAATAAAAGCGAACAAGCGCGGCGCCTGATCTTTGCTGAAAAGATCCGACATCAGGCTCCAGAATACCGACACATGAAACAGAGAGAACAGGCTCAGCCAGACATAGAAAGCCTTGTTTAGATACGTGCTATCAGATAGCACGCCTGTGCCGAGATAAAACACCACGAACGACGCTGCAAAAAACGCGTATACGGCCGGCACGACGTTTTTGAGTTTTGCTTTGGATACGAACCAGCCATACAAGCTGACCGCAATCACACTAAGTATGAAATTGATCGTCCAGAGCCACGCGACCTCAACATCGCTCCACTCTGGTGCCAACGCATCTCGCGCGGGCTTCAACATATTGTAGGCGACCATCAACAGAAAAATAAAGCTGAAAGACAACAACGTTGCCTTGATTTCGCTTGCTTCGATTTTCGTTGCCGACGTCAGGAACCGGGAGATCGCCCGACCACGCTCTTCCATTTCGCCTCCCCCTGCCTCGAATCCAGCAGACACTATCCCTCATTTTCGGGCGGAGGCCAAACGAAACACGCGGGCATAAAGCCCGCGTGTTGACTCGTTATTCAACCCTTCCTGTCTACATGGCACTCTTGGCAGCCGCCAGCAGATCCTCCGCTGACAGGCGAATCTTGTAGTCGGCTGTGACAAAGTCAAAGACAATCATGCCCGACCGGTCGACCACATACACCGCAGGTACCGCCAGCGCATTGTGTGTGCCGATGGATGAACCGCTGTAATCGTTCCCCACCCCATCCAGGTAACTCGTCAGGCTTTCGCCAATTCGAAAGGCCGTGCCAAGAGCGCGAGCGGCGGAAATATCAGCATCGGAGAGGATCGTATAATCCAGGCTCGCAATATCGTCCTGTGTTTCCTGCTTCAGGCTGCTGTACAGCTTGTCCGGCGCATCGTTGGACAAAAAGAGGATATCCACACCGGCTTCCCGAATCTGCGGAATAACCGTGCGCAGTTCAGACAGGTGCATGTTGCAGTAAGGACACCAGCCGCCGCGAAATGAAATCAGGATGGTCGGACGATCGAGATTGTCGGGGTCAAAATCAAAGGGCTCGTCGTCAACAGTGCGAACGGTAAACGCCGGAGCACGATCGCCGGTCTTGAGTGGCGTGGTTTCCTCGGCAGTCGCAGGCAACTGATTATAGTCTTCCGCCACAACGCGCGTTGCGTGTGACAACACCAGCGTTGATACCAGCAACGCCGTAAATGTGAGATAGAGAAGTTTTTGGCTAAATTTCACGTTCGTATGCTCCCTCGAAGACCCTCCCAGAGACCCGTGTTCGGCGGCATTTATTACCGACGTCAGGCCTTTATTCATGCCGCAATGCGTCAATTGGATCGAGGTTGGCCGCACGCCTCGCCGGCCAGATACCGAAGAACAGGCCGATACCGGCGCTGAACGCGAATGCGGTAATCACAGATGCCTTTGTCACAACCGTCTGCCAACCGGCGAATTCGGCGGCAAAATAGGCTGCGCCGGCGCCGAGCGCCAGGCCGAGACCACCACCGATCAGGCACAAAACCATCGACTCCACCAGAAACTGCAGGAGAATATTTCCCTTCGTCGCCCCCAGCGCCTTGCGGATGCCGATTTCACGCGTTCGTTCAGTCACCGTGACCAGCATAATATTCATGATGCCGATGCCACCCACCAACAGACTGACGCCGGCAATGCCTGCCAGCAGGTAGGTGAATACTTCTGCGGCTTCCTGGCGAGAGTCGAGAAACTGTTTGCGATTGAAGATCGAGAAGTCATTGTCTTTGCCGGGAAGGATGCCGTGTTCGCGCCGCAGGATACGCTCGATGTCGACCATCGCTGTTTCAATCGCGATTCCTTCCCTGACCTTGACACTAATAGACTCCACCAGATCATTGCCAGTAACGCGGAATTGCGCAGTACGCAACGGTATCCAGACATCGTCATCCGGGTTCCGCCAACCACTTGATCCTTTCGCTTCCATTACGCCGATGACTTCAAAGCTGATGGCACGAATCTGCAAGGTGCGACCAATAATACTCGCCGCATCGGTGTCCAGCATGCCGGGAATTTCATTGCCGACGACGACCACACGACGCCGACTCGCATCATCTGCCAAATTGAACATTCTCCCGGCCTCTATCGTGAAGCCATGCACATCGACATAGTTCGGCGTGGTGCCAAGCACCGATACACTGAGATTCCGGTTGCCGTACTTGACCTGGAAACGTGAATTGATCTCCGGCACGACGCCATCGAGATGGCGGGACTCCCTCGCCAGGGCTGCGGCATCATCCGTCGTCAGAGATGCCTGATCGCGTGCCACACCGTGCCTGAATCGATTGCTGCGGCCAATGGACAGAATGTCTCCTCCCAGTGCTTCCATCTGCTGGTCGATGGCCTGCTGTGCTCCGGTACCTAGCGCCACCATGGTGATGACCGCCGCAACGCCAATGACGATACCCAGCATCGTCAGTGCAGCACGAAACAGGTTGCTGCTAATCGATTGCAGCGCGATCCACAATGTCTCCGTGAGCAACATTATTTTGACTTAATGCCGGGCACGGCACCGACGCGACGGTTAATGAATTGCTGCAGTTTTTCCTGCGTCTCCACCAGGTGAGCGCTCGGCAAAATCAGCACCCGATCCGACTCTTGCAGCCCGGAGACGATCTCAACACGATCGAGATCGGTGATACCACCGCGAACCCGGGTAATCCGCGTGCCGCCGTCCTCCGTCTCAACAACGACCCAGAAATCGCCACCGAAGCGATAGTCACTCTCCGGCGTGTGTGATCGCTTGCGATTACCGGACCCATTCGCACCGGCAAATACCTTGCGCAGGAGCTGCTGCTCATCCGCGTCAAGACTGCTACCGGCACGGCGCTTCTTCATCAGGGCCCGCACGGTGTCGGGATCGACGCCTGGCGGTAGCTTGATCGTGCGCCCCATCATCGCAATGGTTGCGCCTTGCGCTGCATGCGGCTGTGTATCCTCCACCTTGGTGCCACCTGCATTGATTTGCGAGCGCAAATCGGCAGCGCTCATGCCGAGAATACCGGCTGTTGCCTCAATATCTCTTTCCGTGCGCAGCGCCATCACCGGTATGGTCAGCACATTTTCACGGCGGGCAATGGATACATCGACTTCGGCGTTCATACCCGGCATCAGCAATCCCTCCGGGTTTTGAATGGAAATTAGCACCGCAAACATGGTCACGTTCTGCTCGACCACGGCCAGCGGTTCAATCTTCAGCACCTCGCCGGAAAAAGGCTGATTCGGATAGGCCGCGACTGTTACCCGGGCCAGCATGCCTGGTTTCACTTTACCGATATCGGTCTCATCGATCAGTGCTCGAATCTGCACCGCGCTCAAATCGGCCATCTTGAGCAAGGGTGTGCCACCGCCGAAATCCTGCGTCGGCGATGAGATCACCTGGCCCTTCTCAACGGGTTTTTCGATGACGGTCCCTGTTATAGGTGCGCGTATTTCTGTGTCATCGACGGCAATGCGCGCATTTTCGACGGCCACCTCGGTACTCACTACCTGTGCTTGTGAATTCGCGAGTTCGAGGGCCGCCAGTTCGAGATCCGCTTCCGTGAAGGTCCCTTTCTTCACCAGTGATTCGGCACGATTCATTTGCGACAAGGAAATTTTGCGACGCGATAACGCGGCTTTTAATTCGGCATCGGCTTGCGCCAGCCGATTGCGTACTGTACGCGGATCAATTCGCACCATGAGTTGGCCTTGTTCCACAAAGTCACCGATCTCGACCAGCAACTCAAGCACCTCTCCCGAAGCCTTCGACTTCACCTCGACCGTCGCCAATGGTTCAACGATGCCCGCGGATCCCACGCTGACTTCGATGGTGCGACGTTCAACTCCCGTCGAATCGTAAATCGGCGCCGACGCCTCATCTTGCGCACAGCCAGAAAACAGCAGCACAATCAATACCAGGGACAGCGCTCTCATCGGCCTGCCCCGGGACGCTCATCACTCACGATTTTGCCGTCACTCAAGCGAATCGTGCGCGCCGCGTGTTCCGCAACATGCTGTTCATGCGTCACCAGAATCAGCGTGTTACCACGGTCGTGTAAATTATCAAATAGGGTCATGATTTCGTTGCCTGTCCTTGAATCCAGATTGCCGGTTGGCTCATCTGCCAGAAGAATACTTGGATTCGTCACCAGTGCCCGGGCAATAGCGACCCGCTGCCGCTGCCCGCCTGACATTTCAGAGGGGCGATGACTCATTCTATCCGCCAGTCCGACGACGTCCAGCGCATGTTTTGCACGCCTCTGGCGCTCCCGTCGCTTAAGTCCGGCATAGATCAGCGGAACTTCAACGTTACTCAGCGCGGTCATGCGAGACAGCAGGTTGAAGGTCTGGAACACGAAGCCAATTTCCTGGTTTCGGGCCCGCGCGAGTTCGCGGTCGTTCATCCTGGATACCAACTGGCTATTGAGCCAGTACTGCCCGTGCGTTGGTGAATCCAGGCAGCCAATAATATTCATCAGCGTGGACTTGCCGGAGCCCGACGCTCCCATGATGGCGACGTATTCATTGCGCGTGATCGTGAGCGTCAATCCCTGCAATGCATGGATGGTCTCCACGCCCATTTGATAGGCCCGCCCGATGTCCTCAAAGCGGATCACCGCATCCTGCTCAGCGTTGGAGAATGCTACTGCGCTCATCACGTGGGTATTTTTCTGCTCATAATGGAGACCGGAATGATACCGGCATAAGCCCCATTATGATCAATCAGCGCGACAATGGCTGCTCTTATCGGTGCATATCGGTCAAGAACTGTTAAGGAACCTCTGATCTATTCATGAACTCGTATCTTGGGCCCAGAATAAATCAGAGGTTCCTTAAGGGATGACTCGCAAGGTGAGAGCCTGCGGCGCCTATATTGCCTTTTCAAGCAAATTTATCTGTCCCGTTTCCCCAAGACCGCGGTATCGTGCCTTGGCGCGATACATCGCCTCATCAGCCGCTCGCAGCAAACCCGTCAGCGTGCTGGCATGCTCAGGATAGAGTGCGAGCCCAATGCTCGCGGGGCAAGTCAATTTCCGCTCGCCGATCAGGTAGTCGGCTTGCAGGGATTGCGTCAGCCGTTGCGCCAGTCTTCCCGCAATTTTTTCATCCACATCCGGCACTAACGCCACAAACTCGTCGCCCCCGAGACGGCCAATGATGTCGCAAGAACGCAAGCCACTGCGAAGACGTTCGGCGACAATGGTTAACAACTGGTCGCCTGTAAAATGCCCGTATTGATCATTGATCTGCTTGAATTCGTTCAGGTCAATAAACAACAGCGCGCCCGTCGCCTCATCATCGCTATCCGACAGTCGACTTGCCGCGTCTCGTTCAAACCCGCGACGATTCAAGACGCCGGTCAGCGGGTCGGACCAGGCGAATGACTCCATCTGGATTTCTTTGGCCTTTTTTTCCGTGATGTCAATAAAGGTAATCGCGACGTCATCGCCCACGGGCTCGCCAATGACACGCATCCATTTGCCGGTACCTTTTCCAGCAACCCGAACTTCAGTATCGATGATCTCACCGCGCTCAGTGGCCGTACGGAACTGTTGCCGCACAACTTCGGCGTCATGAACCACCATGCCGGTCGATGCCAGCTTGACCAATTCATCCGCAGTCTGATCGATCATGCTTTCCGGATCTGTCTGCAAAAAACGCGCGGCTGCCGTATTCGCAAAAATGCAGCGCAATGTCTTGTTTCCCCTCTCATCGGTCACCCAGCGCAGTCGAATGATTCCGTTGACAGAATGATTGACGAGTGTGCGCAGCATGAGTTCGCTGTTGCGAACCTCCCGCTCCGCTTTTTCGACATCGCTGACATCACGAAACATCAAGACACGACCTGCGCGCTCAGTACTTCCGTTACTCATGATGGGCGACACCTGTATGTGCAGGAAACGGCCCGTTGTGGTCATCATCCGTTGCGGTTTGCCCGTCTTCAGCGCCTCGTAAACTTCCGGCACCTCTTCCCCGAATACCGATTCGAGCGACGCGCGCAATGCGTTGGTCTCTTTCAGGTTCAATAGTTTTTCTGCACCACGATTCAGCCCGATGATGCGCCTTTGCTCGTCAACGACAACGACGGGATCCTGCATATTCTGAAACACCGTTTCATACGCAAGCGGCGGAAACAGGGTGATTTGCTCACCGATAAAGAGCCATGCATAGACGGGCAGCATCGCCGTAAACACAAAGGGTAACGGGGAAATGGTGTTCGGTCCGATGCCAAAATCGTAAGCAACAACCGCAAGAATCGGAGCCGTGGTTGCACCCGCCAGCATGAACAGCCTGCGTCGATTAGCCGGCGCGA
>JADFNG010000014.1 GCA_022563505.1 Pseudomonadota bacterium
TCCCAGGGCAGTTCGTCGAGCTCCGCCAATTCTTGTTTCTTGAAGTCCGGGCCTTTGGTCTCCCAGAGTGACAGCTTGTCGGTGTCCCTTTTCAGCTTACTGTCTTTGATGAAATTGGGTGCGTTGTGCTCGATCTTATAGCTCAACATTGCAGCCTTGAGGCTACCCTTGAACGTTTCCGGAAACTCGCCGAGCTTCTCGAACGCTTTCATCTTCAGTCGGTCTTTAAAGTCAACTGCAGAGCCGCCGAGCTGGCGTTGCTCTTCAAATACCGCCTCCCATTCCTCTGGCGTAAGAATTAATTTCGCCGGGCAGCCGCTTTTGTCAATGTTCTCGCGAAACGCCGACTCGAATAGGCCCTCATCGCGAACGTAAAAGTCGTTACTCCAATAGCGGAGGAAATAAGGGAGCAGTTCTTCAAGACTGAAGCTGCCCATCTCGTAGCGGCGAAGTTGTGCACGCATGTTCATAACACGCCGCCGCAACTTCAAGAAGTCTTCGGCATCACGTAACCATTCACCGGCTCTGTCCGCCAGTTCGAACAACACGCTCGTTGTGGCATCCTTATAGGCAACCATGCCGTGGTCGTTGTCTGCCCACTCGGACGGCTCACCCTTGCTGGCATGCAAAGCCCGAATATCCGTCCCAGAGATGAACCACAATCCAGCCACTGTCGTTGGGAGCCGGTTTAGCAACCGAATTTGGCGCGATGACAACCGTTCAATCCAGAGTGCGTAACAATTACGCATGTCGTCAGGGTCAATATCGCGCCCGACCGCCTTGAATAGTGCGTAACCATTACGCATGACTTCTTCTTCAAATTCGTGACTGTGAGTGTGGCGTTTCGCGGCTTCTAGCCACTCCGGTAGGGATTCGAGCGCCTTCACGTACTCAAGCGAATTACGAACGGTGCCCTCGGACACCTCCATGTCCTTCGCGAGCTCGCGTTGTGAGATCCCCTGCTGGTTGCGCAGGTTCTGCAGTCGCAGACCAATGTTATCCATCGTCCGTCCTCGTGTTAAATTGTTAAATTTAATTAACAATTATGACTATTTGCGTAATGATTTCAACAAGATATTTTCAAGCGTTTAAATATTGTTAACTCTGCGGGGCTGGAGTACTGTGTGCGTCCGGGGAGTCCAGTCCACACAGGCCGCATTCCCCCTGTGCTGTCACCCTTTTGCGGAGAGTCGTCATGACCGATAACGCTGCCAGACAACTTGCATCCGACTTGCCCGATTTGCAAGCGCACTGGATGCCTTTCACCGGCAATCGCTATTTCAAGGAACATCCCCGACTGATTTCCCGCGCGCAGGGAATGTACTGCTACAGCCACGATGGCAGGCAGTTGCTCGATGCAGTGGCGGGACTCTGGTGCTGCAACGCAGGCCACTGTCATCCTAAAATTGTAGCAGCGATCCAGCAGCAGGCGAAGACACTCGACTACTCGATGACCTTCCAGTTGAGTCATCCGGCCGTGTTCGAATTCGCGAATCGACTAACCGATCTGGCGCCGGCCGGCATCGATTACGCCTTCTTCGTCAATTCGGGCTCGGAGGCGGTCGACACGGCGCTGAAGATGGCGCTTGCCTATCATCATTTGCGCGGGGAGGGTGCCCGTACTCGGTTCATTGGTCGCGAGCGTGGTTATCACGGCGTTGGCTTCGGTGGAATTTCAGTGGGTGGCTTGTCGGCGAATCGCAAGATGTTCGGTGCCATGCTGTCCGGCGTCGACCATCTTCCGCACACACACGATCTTGAGCACAATGCGTTTACACGCGGCCAGCCTGAGTGGGGTATTCACTTTGCGGATGAGCTTGAGAACATTATTGCATTGCACGATGCATCGACGATTGCCGCCGTTATCGTGGAACCCATCGCGGGTTCGGGCGGCGTGTTGATTCCGCCCCAGGGCTATTTGCAACGCCTGCGCGATATTTGCGACAAGCACGGCATCCTGCTGATATTCGATGAGGTGATCTGTGCGTTTGGCCGCACCGGTGAAGCATTTGCGGCGCACCGCTTCGACGTGACGCCGGACCTTATTACGACAGCCAAGGGTCTCACCAGTGGTACGGTGCCGATGGGTGCTGTACTCGCGAAGGGTTCTGTCTATGACACGTTCATGACCGGGCCGGATGGTGCAATTGAATTCTTCCACGGCTATACGTATTCCGGTCATCCACTGGCGGTGGCCGCGGGTTTGGCAACGCTCGATGTATATCTGCAGGAAGGGTTGTTTGCACACGCCCGATCGATGGAGGAGAAATTCGCGGCTGCATTGCACTCTCTGCAGGGTGAGCCAAACGTCATTGATGTGCGTAATTTCGGCCTCATCGGCGCCGTCGAACTGGCGCCAATCGAAGGGCAGCCGACGGCCCGTGCAATGCAGATTTTCCGGACCTGTTACGATAACGGCGTCATTATTCGAACAACCGGCGATACGCTGGCATTCTCACCACCGCTCATCATTGAGGATGAGCATCTCGAAAAAATAGTCGAGTCCGTGCGGACGGCGCTACGCGCGCAATGAACGCTGACCGGTATTTTCTTTAATCAATAAGGCGAACAGGATATGGCTGAAAAGGCAAGTGCGGTAGCGACGCTTCGCACAGTGGGCAACTGGATCAATGGTCGGCACCTTGAGTCAGCATCGACACGCTTCGGCCGTATTTTTAATCCGGGCACCGGTGAACAATGTGCATCGGTGGTGATGTCCACGGAAGCGGACGCTGACGCTGCTGTCAGTGCAGCGAAGGCTGCGTTCGAGGGCTGGTCCAATACGCCGGTTCTGAAGCGTGCGCGGGTCATGTTCAGGCTCAAGGAACTGATCGAGCGGGATATTGAGAAAATCGCTGCAGTCGTCACGCAGGAACACGGCAAGGTTCTGCACGATGCGATGGGCTCGGTCCAGCGTGGTCTTGAGGTGGTGGAGTTTGCGTGCGGTATTCCCCACCTGTTGAAGGGTGAATACAACGATCAGGTGGGCGTTGGCATTGACACCTACTCGATGCGGCAGCCATTGGGTGTCTGTATCGGTATTACACCGTTTAATTTTCCCGCCATGGTGCCGTTGTGGATGTTTCCGCTGGCGATTGCCTGTGGCAATACCTTTGTGCTGAAACCGTCGGAGAAAAATCCGAGTTGTGCCATGCTCTGGGCAGAACTCCTGCAAGAGGCGGGATTGCCAGATGGGGTGTTTAACGTCCTGCAGGGTGATCATGTTGCCGTCAATGCGCTGCTGGCTGATGAACGGGTCGCTGCGGCCAGTTTTGTCGGTTCGACACCGGTTGCTGAGCATGTCTATAAGACCGCATCGGCAAACGGCAAGCGTGTGCAGGCACTCGGTGGGGCGAAGAATCATCTGGTGGTGATGCCCGATGCGGATATGGAAAAGACGGCAGATGCCCTGGTGGGTTCGGGATACGGTTCAGCCGGGGAGCGCTGCATGGCGATTTCCGTCATTGTCACCGTGGGCGATGCAGCGGAACCCCTGCTTGAAAAACTGTTGCCGAAAATTCGTGCGCTGAAAATCGGCATCGGAACGGATAACAGCAATGATATGGGACCACTGATTACCGCCGAACATCGCGACAAAGTGCGGGCCTATATCGATCTTGGCGAAAAAGAAGGTGCTACCGTGGTCATCGACGGTCGTACGCACGAAATCACGAAGTCCTCGGGCTATTTCCTGGGTCCTACGTTGCTTGATAACGCAAGCCGCGACATGCGCGTTTACCAGGAAGAAATTTTCGGTCCGGTGTTAACCCTGGTCAGAGTTGCCACCTTCGATGAAGCCATCGATCTGATCAATGCACATGAATACGGCAACGGGACGGCCATTTTTACGCGTGATGGCGACGCGGCGCGGCAGTTTACGCACGGCATCCAGGTCGGCATGGTCGGCGTCAACGTGCCGATACCCGTGCCACTGGCATTTCACAGCTTTGGCGGCTGGAAGCGTTCGCTTTTTGGCGCTTCTTCCATCTACGGCATGGAAGGAGTGCGTTTCTATACGCGACTGAAGACGGTGACTGCTCGCTGGCCAACCGGCATTCTTGGCGGTGCGGATTTCTCCATGCCGACTATGTAACCCGATGCATTAATGAGTACGATCCGCCTGTTGAAGTTTTTTGCCGAGCATAAGCAGCACGGAGAACCGCTCGTACTTGCCTGCGTTTACGAAACGGCGGGTGCGACCTACAGCAAGACCGGTGCCTGCTTGCTGATGACGGGTGACGGTGTTTTCCAGGGCATGTTGTCCGGTGGTTGCCTCGAAGGTGATCTTGCGGAGCGCGCCATGCAGGTCGTCGCAAGCGGTCAGCCACAGCAGGTCACGTATGATCTCAGTCAGGATGACGAAGACCTGTGGGGTCTGGGGGTCGGTTGCGATGGGCTTATGCGTATTTTTCTGCAGCCACTATCACTGAGCGGGAATTATGAGCCGTTTGCGACTATGGCGGACCGGCTGCACGGAGATTGTACGGAAATCGCGGCGATCGTCATCGAATCGTCGTCCGATCTGGCGAGCAAAGGTGACGCCCTGGTGAGTAGCGCCGGGCAGTTTGTGGCCTTCGGACTAAGTTCAGCGGCCGCCAGGCTGATTGAACCTGTGGCGCAGGTGGCGCTGGCGAGCGGACGGTCGTCAACCCGACGCCAAAAGCTGGGCCATGAAGAAATCACTGTTCTATATGCGCTCCTCAAGCCGCCGCCCAGGGTGTTGGTGCTCGGTGCGGGCCTGGACGCAGAACCGGTGGTCAATCTGTGTGCGGAACTGGGGTGGAGGGTAACGGTTCAGGATCATCGAGCGGCCTATATCGAGAAGGGCGATTTCCGCAAGGCGCGGCAAGTCATGTGCAGCCCTGCTCAATCGCTTGCAGAGGTGCTTGATCTGCAACAGTTTGATGCAGCCATTGTCATGAGTCACCACCTGGTGACAGATCGTACCTACCTGGAATTGCTGGCGAAGACCGACATAATTTACATTGGTTTGCTGGGACCCAAAAATCGACGTAAGAGGATTGTTGGCGATTTGGGCGCGGTGGCGTCACGACTGGGAGACAGGCTACACGGGCCTGCAGGTCTTGATATCGGTGGACGAGGCCCGGCGTCGATCGCGTTATCCATCGTCGCCGAAATGCACGAAAAACTGGCGCAGACCTGACGTTCGCTCGGGCTAATCCCTGCCGGGAAGAAATACGTTGATAATCATCTCGGCAAGGGCGTCGACATTCTCCGCTTTATCGAAATCGATGCCGCTGGTCGCTTTGATTTCCGCGCTCAATGCCAGTATTCCACCGGAGGTAACGCGCAGGAGATTGAACAGCAATGCGGGGTCGCCCGGAGGCGCAATCCCGCTTTCCTGAAGTAACTTGAGTTCTTCTACAACAGCCTTGGAAAGAGGTTGCAGATGTGTCTTGACGAGCCATTCAAGTCTGCTGCTTTCCCGGCTTGACTCCTGCAGCATCAGCTTGTGCAATGCAGGATTCCTGGCGGCGTAATGCACGTATGCCCGCAGCATCGATGCCATCCGTTGCCGCGGCTCTTGCCCCTCGGCGGCATCGCGTGCCGCCAGCAAAGACGCCGAAAATTTCGAAAAAACACGGTTGGCGGCCGCCCGCCAGAGTTCCTCCTTGTTCTTGAAATGGTAGGTAATCAGGGGGTGGTGCACGCCAGCGCGTGCCGCTATATCACGTATCGACGTACCCTTGAAGCCGTTTTCGGAAAACGCCTCCAGCGCGGCATCGAGGAGCTTTTTCTTTGTCTGGAGACTGCGTTGTTGCTGTTTTCGTGGTGATCGTCCCTCAGCCACTGCCTGTTCCGCCATTTGCTTTCAATTCCAATTGCCATTGAAGAACCGACAAGACTAGCGGGAACTGTATAAATGGTCCAATAAGGACAGTTATTGAGCGACTGCACTAAAGTGCGAGGTGCCCGGAGATGACTATTCCAGGTTAAATGATAATCGCATGACTACGCGTTTTTCGACGGCCTGGCCGTCTTCAGTCGCGGGCTCGAAGAGCCATTGCTCGACTGCACGCGTGGCAGACGCGTTAAATATGGTTTCGGGTTCGGTGGCTGTGATTTCAACGCGGGTCACATCACCTGCCGTTGTTACCGTGAAGGCCAAATCAACCCAGCCTGAGATATCCCGTCGTTGCGCGGCGCGCGGGTATTTCGGCGCAACGTAATGGATGCGCTTCACTGCGCTGATAGTGACCGGCGATGGTTTGGCGGCTGCTAATTCGGCTTCGACCTGTGCGGCGGCGGCGACCTCTGCGGCCACGCGATCGGCCTCGACCTGTTCGGCGGCAGCGACCTCTGCGGCCACGCGATCGGCCTCGACCTGTTCGGTGGCAGCGACCTCTGCGGCCACGCGATCGGCCTCGACCTGTGCGGCGGCGGCGGCCTCGGCCTGCTCTGTTGCCAGGCGTTCCGTTTCTGCTCTCTTTGCCGCGGCATCTGCCCTTGCCAATTGTTCAGCCTCAGCCTGTTCGACGGTAATCTTGCGATCGATTTCCACCTCAATCCGTTGCTCATTGCGTGCAGCTGCAAGTTGTCCGGCCAGGGCATCGAGTTCGCTGCGATTTGTTTCCGCAAGGGGCTCGGCCAGCAGCAGCAATTGTCCGGCATCCTCAAATCGTGCCTCACTGGTCGCCAGACGTGCCTGCTTCAGCAACTCACGCAATTGCAGCTGTTCGAGCTGGACATGCAGGAACGTCAGACGTGGACTCTCTGGATCGGCCATGCCGATCACGCGCAGTGCACGCGCTGCTTCTGTCGCACTGTTGGCAAGCAATGCGCTCTCTGCAATAGCAAATACTTCCAGTGTCAGGGTATTCAACTCCGCAGCAATTACTTCATCATCCGGGGCCGCAGCGAGTGCAGCGACATAGAATTCCATGGCGTTGGCGCCGGCGGGCGACACCATAATGCCAGCCTCTCGAGCGTCACGAGCTTGCTGCAGAAAATCACTGGACAAGGGCAGGGTATTTTCAACCGCGATTGCCGCTGCTTGTGACAAACCGTCATCAACATCCTCAACGACAGGTGCTGTTACGGCAGTTTGTGGTTGCTGGCTGACAGCGTCGAGGACCTCGTCGCTGTCTCCGCTCAACATCCAGGTCGCAGCAATTGCAACCACGGCTACCCCTGCTGCTCCCGCAAGGACTTTCGGCTTCATCAGTAGCTCAGCGATGCCGGAGATCGCCCTGGTGGAGGATTCGACGACAGACTTTGCTCCATTGGAGATCGAGCTTGAGGCCCCGGAAATTGACTTGCCGACTGCGATTGCGATATCGGTCATCGTCCCAGTGAAATTTTTTCCGTCATTGAAGGCGGCGTCGAGATTCGAGGATCCAGACAGCGATGAGTTCCGCACAGGGGCGCGCATTGGCCCCGATCTCTGTGCCTTTGATTGTTGCGTGCTCCTTGCCGACGGGCTCGTGGCTTTCTGCTGGCCCTTGCCAGGCTTCGGTGTTTTCGATGACGTCGGCCTCTTGGCGGGAGCCTGTGTCAGCGCGCGTTTTACGATCGGGCTGGCAGCCGTTCGTGGGGTACCCTTAAACGCGGAGGCAGCGGCGTCCAGATGATGTTTGACGGATGCTTCGATGGCAAGGCGGACGCGCCCGGGTGAAACCGGCTTCAACAGAAAACGATAGACCTGGCCACGATTGATAAGATCCATCAGCAATTCGCCGTCGTCACGACGTCCTGCGACGATCGCGACCAATCGAGGTATCGTGACTCGCAGCCGTTGTGTCAATACCTCAATATTCGAGCCCACCATTGCGGCATCGGTAACAAGTACGCCAATTTTATGCTGGCGCACAATTTCCTCGGCCTGGGTTGGTGTGTGCGCGTGATGGACGTCGTGCAGTCCGAGCGAAGACTCCTTGATCGTAGCAAGAAATTCGTCATCCTTGCTCAGTACCAGGATATCAATATCGCGTCCCCGTTGATTCGGTGATACCTGGATTCTTTCGGGTTTAAGCGCCGGCAGCGTACCGGTGCCATCACTGATGATTGCCGAGCCGTTTGCGGCAGTCTCCATCACGATGTGTTCACCGGTGGGTATTTGGCGTTCGCTACTGAACACATCCACATCTGCAGCAGTGTCGTTAGCGGATTCCGCTATCGTCATCATGCGAACACGCTTGGTCGCTGCTTCCACCAGCGCCTGCAGGTCGTCCGGATTAATTTCACCGCGGATAATTTTGAAAACTTCCTGTTCCCCGACAAGTGCTTCCAGGCCATCAGAACTGTCAGTGCCGGCGAGCAGAATGCCGATCATATCCGGTGATCGCTTTCTTGCTTCGCGCAAGGCGTCGAGCCCGCTCATCCCCGGCAGGTCCTGTGCACAAATAATTACATGGATGGGGGTTTGCCCGAGCGTTTGGAGGGCTTCTATACCACTGGTCGCACAATGCACTGCATAGCGATCATTAAACCCGGTGCTGAGCAAGTCGAGGATTTTCTGCTCACTATGCAGTAACAGTACTTGTGTCTTGAAGTGCTCCAGTGACACGTTGCGTCCTCCCTGGCGGCTTATGTTTAATCGCAGTCCGTGTCCTGCGACAACCGAGTATATCCTCACCGCCAACCTTAGATGCCGCTTGCCCCCGACATTATTTGGAATCTGTGACGAGGTGCACAGTCACTGTGCAGGAGGCGTCACGAATGGTCGGCAAATGGCCCGGGAGGGACGCCGAAGGGCGAGCTCAAAAGGAACTTGCGCAAGGTTGGCTGCGGCTGCCACCGCGGCCGCAACAGGTCAGGCAGTTGCGCCGCGGAGCCGGATTTCCTCGCAGAGAGCCTCGATTGCAGCATCTGTTGCAACGACTTTCTGCTGCCTGGATCCCAGTCGCCGCAGGGCAACGGTGTTCTCCTCGACTTCACGCTGGCCGATCGCCATGAGGACCGGCACCTTGGCGACACTGTGCTCACGAACCTTGTAGGAGATTTTTTCATTGCGCAGGTCAGCATCAGTGTTGATGCCCGCTGCGCGCAGTTTTTCGACGACCTCGAGCGCGTAGGCATCTGCGGCCGAGGTAATGGTCAGAACTTTGACCTGCAACGGTGCGAGCCACAACGGCAAATTGCCAGCGTGATGCTCTAGCAGAATGCCGATAAAACGCTCAAGGGAACCGAAAACGACCCGATGCAAGATGACCGGGGTATGTTTTTGCCCGTCTTCACCGATGTAGGTGGCGCCGAGTCGTCCCGCCAGATTCAGGTCAACCTGGTGCGTACCGCATTGCCAGTCACGACCGATAGCATCGCGTAACACGAATTCGAGTTTGGGACCATAGAAAGCACCCTCGCCCGGGTTGTAGGTGTACTCCAGTCCGCTGGCTTCCAGCGCTTTTTTTAGCGCGGCTTCTGCCTGATCCCAGACCTCGTCCGCGCCGACCCGGATTTCAGGTCGGTCGGCGAACTTGATGATCACGTCATCGAAACCAAAATCGCGATAGATGCCAAGAATCAAATCGCAGACAGCAATGGTTTCTGCGGTGATCTGTTCCGGCGTGCAAAAAATATGTGCATCGTCCTGAGTAAAGGCGCGCACGCGTAACAGACCGTGCAGCGCACCGGAGGGTTCATAGCGGTGCACTTTGCCAAATTCAGACAGACGGCGGGGCAGATCGCGATAACTGGTAATGCCTTGTTTGAAAATTTGCACATGTCCGGGACAGTTCATGGGCTTGATCGCGTAAGTGCGGCCGTCTTCTGTCGCCGTCGTAAACATGTGCTCACCGAACGATTCCCAGTGGCCCGATGCCTCCCACAACGACCGGTCCATTAACTCCGGAGTGTTGACTTCCACGTAGCCGGCGTCATTTTGCTTCTGTCGCATGTAGCCGATGAGATTCTGGAATAACGTCCAACCCCGCGGGTGCCAAAAAACGGCCCCGGGCGCTTCCTCCTGGAAGTGGAACAGACCCATGATTCGGCCAAGACGGCGATGGTCCCGTTTCTCTGCTTCCTCAAGTTGCAGCAGATATTGCTTTAGCTGTTTCTCATTCGCCCATGCCGTGCCATAAATACGCTGCAACATGGCATTGCGGGAATCGCCTCGCCAATAGGCTCCGGAAACTCGCGTCAGGCGAAAAGCCTTGCCCAGTTTTCCCGTTGACGGCAAGTGAGGCCCACGACACAGATCGATAAAATCTCCCTGCCGGTAAAGCGTAATTGCCTCGTCTTGCGGAATGTCCTCAATGATCTGTGCTTTGTATTCTTCACCCTGATCGCGGAAAAATTGGATCGCTTCGTCACGATTCCAGACTTCGCGCTGAATTTCTTCATCCCGGGCGACAATGTCCCGCATGCGTTTTTCGATTGTTTCCAGATCTTCCGGTGTGAACGGTTCTTCACGCGCAAAATCGTAGTAAAAACCATTTTCAATGGCCGGGCCGATCGTCACCTGGGTTTCAGGCCACAGTTCCTTGACGGCTTCGGCGAGGACGTGGGCGCAATCATGGCGTAGCAACTCCAGCCCGTCATCGTCATCTCGCGTGACAATCTCAACCGATGCATCGTTCTCGATTTCCCTGTTCAGATCCCACAGTTCGCCATCGACTCGCACGGTAATTGACTGTTTGGCCAGGCTTCGTGAAATATCGGCGGCGATGGTGGCACCGGTCACGGCAACGTCGTAGCTGCGAATCGATCCATCCGGTAACTGAATATTTGGCATATTGGTCTTGTTTGAATGCGGCACATTGGTGTTGTACAAGGCGCGCCATTGTACCCGAATATACTCGCGTCGCTAACCATGACTGATGAATCTTTGGTGTACAATTCAGCCATTGAGACCCCTGTCGAAATCCATCAACGAGGCATTCATGCCGAATCCCATGCCATCCTCCGGACACAACCACAGCATTTGTGTCTCGCAAGCTCTCGAGACCGCCGAAAAACGGTGTCGCGAGCGTGGTCTGCGCTTTACCGCCTTGCGCCGGCAGGTTTTACGGCTGGTCTGGGACAGTCATAAACCGGTCGGTGCCTACGACATTCTCGACAGCCTGAAGCAAGACGGAAAAAAGGCTGCGCCTCCCACGGTTTACCGGGCGCTCGATTTCCTGATCGATGCTGATCTGGTGCATCGGCTGGATTCCCTGAACGCGTTTGTCGGTTGTCCCGATCCGAGCAGTTCGCATCAAGGCCAGTTTCTGATTTGTCGCGGTTGCCGCACCGTGGCGGAACTGGACGATGCGAAGATCAACTCGCTGGTACAGGATGTCGCGGCTGACCTTGGCTTTTCGGCAGAGCAGCAGATGCTCGAGATTCAAGGGTTGTGTCGGGCCTGTCGGGAGGCTGGTGTCTAGCCCGGACTAATTCGGGCCTTTTCCTTAAGCAGACGAATGTACTAATGAGCGATGCACCGGCGCGGGACTTTATCCGCCAGATTATTGATAACGATGTCAGTAGTGGCAAGCACGGCGGTGCGGTCGTTACACGATTCCCGCCTGAACCGAATGGCTTTCTGCACATTGGTCATGCGAAATCCATCTGTCTGAATTTTGCTGTGGCTGCCGAATTTGGTGGCAGCACGTATTTGCGTTTCGATGATACGAACCCGGGCAAGGAGAGCGAGGAATTTGTTGCCGCCATCAAGGCGGATGTTCGCTGGCTGGGCTTCGACTGGCAGGATCATTTAACGCATTCGTCGGACTATTTTGATCAACTCTATGCGGCTGCCGAGACTCTGATCGGCAAAGGCGTTGCCTATGTCGATAGTCTCAGTGCGGAAGAAATTCGTGAATATCGCGGGACCCTGACGCAAGCCGGTAAAGACAGTCCATATCGTGATCGCAGTGTCGAAGAAAATTTCGACATGTTTCGGCGTATGCGTGCCGGAGAGTTTGCTGATGGCGAGCATGTCTTGCGTGCCAAAATTGACATGGCATCGGGCAACATCAATCTGCGTGACCCTGCGTTGTACCGAATTCGGCACATCAGCCATCAGCATACCGGCGACAAGTGGTGCATCTATCCGATGTACGATTTCGCGCATGGCTTGTCCGATGCGTTCGAAGGAATTACGCACTCGCTGTGCACGCTGGAGTTTGCGGATCACCGGCCCCTGTACGACTGGCTGCTGGAGCAGGTGGATACGCCGCACCGGCCACAACAAATCGAGTTTTCGCGGCTCAATCTCGCCTACGCACTGACCAGCAAACGCAAGCTCAATCAGTTGGTGGAGGAGGGTGTTGTCAGCGGTTGGGACGATCCTCGCCTGGCATCGCTCGCCGGCATGCGACGACGCGGTTATCCGCCTGCTGCGATCCGTGATTTTTGTCAGCGAATCGGTGTCACGAAGAAAGAAAACATTATTGAGATGGCCGTTCTCGAGAACAGTATTCGTGAGAATCTCGGCGAAGCCTCTGAACGACGCATGGCGGTGATGAAACCGCTCAAGATCGTGCTGACGAATTATGCTGCAGATATCACCGAACAATTGACCGCGCAAAATCATCCGGGTCGGCCGGAATTGGGCACTCGCGAGGTGCCATTCGGGCGAGAGATCTACGTCGAGCGCGATGATTTCATGGAAGATGCACCGCGAAAATTCTTTCGTCTCAAACCGGGCGGTGAAGTGAGGCTGCGATACGCGTACATCATCCGCTGCGACGAGGTGATCAAGGACGATGCGGGTGAGGTCATCGAATTGCGCTGCAGCTACGATCCGGATACTCGAAGTGGCACCGGCACGAGCGATCGAAAAGTGAAAGGAACCATCCACTGGGTTTCGGCGGAGCATGCGATTGCCGCCGAGGTCAGGCTGTACGATCGTCTGTTCAAGGTGCCTGATCCGGGTTCCGTGGACGATGTGTTGACTGCACTCAACCCCAACTCGCTGGAGATCGTGAGCGCACGGATTGAGCCGGCGCTCGGAGATGCGACGGGTGGTGTGACGTACCAGTTCGAGCGTGTCGGTTATTTTTGCACCGATTCAGAGGATCACACGCAGGGCTCCCCGGTCTGGAATCGAATCGTAACGTTGAGAGATGGTTGGGCGAAGATCGAGAAGCAAGCGCTGCAGGGCCAATAGCGCGGATAAGCACCCGCGCGAGCAATCACGAGGCGTTGTATCGACGCCAGCAGTGTTGTGGCCAAATCGGTTGTGATGGTTATAACGCCCGGTGGCGTCACGACAGATGATCAGATGGCTGACAAGTTCACGTATCGATCAAGATGGAAGTCTGCATTGCCGAATAAAATGCCAATGGCTGACAGCCGTTTGAAGTAGTGGGCGATATCGAGTTCCCATGTGACACCCATGCCACCGTGAATCTGGACGGCTTCCTCCGCGACCAGTCTTCCCGCCGTACCGACCTGGTATTTCAGCGCGCTGATTGCCTGGCGAGCATCCGGTTTGCCTTCGGAAGTGAGAAGTGCTGTCCATAACAATAGCGAGTGGCTTTGTTCGCAGGCGATGAGTGTATCGACCATACGGTGTTGCAATGCCTGAAAGCTGCCGATGGGGACGCCGAATTGCACGCGACTTTTCGAGTACTCGACGGTCTTGTCATGCATCGTGCGCATGATGCCGATTGCCTCCGCGCAAACCGCCAGTGTCGCCTCATCGATCACGGCCTCGAGAATTGCATGGCCTGCATCGACATCGCCAATGACCGAAGTCGCCGGTACCCGGACGTTGCTGAGGGTGATTTCGGCCGCCGCATGCGCGTCTACGGTCTTGTAGCTCTTGCGTGACAGGCCCTCGCTGTCTGCGGGTACCGCGAAGAGAGTAATACCACCCGTGTCGTTTTGAGCGCCTGCAGTTCGTGCCGGGATAATCACAAGTTCTGCGCTGCCGCCATTGAGGACAAATGCCTTTTGGCCGCTCAGCGTGAAGTGGTCACCATCGGCAGTGGCGGTTGTGGCGATATCGGCAATTTCAAATCGCGCCTGCGGTTCACTGAATGCCAGCGCCGCTTGCAGACTGCCCTCAATGATGCCGCTCAGCCAGTTGGTCTTTTGTTCGTCAGAGCCGGCGCGTTGCAGCACGCCACCGGCAAGAATGATATTGGCAAGATAAGGTTCGACCACCAGGCCACGACCGAATTGCTCCATCATCAACATGAGTTCGACCGGGCCACCGCCAAGTCCGCCATCCTCTTCGCAGAAGGGCACGGCCGTCCAGCCCAACTCGGCAAATGTTTGCCAAATTTCAGCACTGAAGTTTTCGTCGCTCTCGGCGATTTTCATGCGGCGTTCGAAGTTGTAGTCGTTGGCGATGAATCGGCTCACGCTGTCCGCGAGCATTGTCTGTTCTTCTGTCAGCGAAAAATCCATTAGTCAGCCTTGTGAATCAATTCGATTTGCGATCAAAGCCCGAGCACATGCTTGGCAATAATATTTTTCTGAATTTCATTTGAGCCGCCGTAAATCGATGCTTTTCGATTGTTGAAATAACGCAAGGACGTATTGGTCTCACCACCGTGTCCGATGCGTTCGTCTTCGGGGAAATCAATTACATACTGGTCGGGCACGTAGGGCAGTGCGAAGTAACCGGCCGCTTCCATAAACAGGGCATCAAGCTCCTGCTGAATTTCGGAGCCGCATATCTTGAGGATCGAGGATTCCGGACCCGGTGCTTTGCCAACCGCCACAGCGGCCAGCGTTCGTAACTGGGTGTATTCCAGTGCTTTGAGATCGATTTCAACGGCGGCGATCTTGCGCGCAAAATTCTGATCATCGGCTAACGCCGGACCGCCGTGGATTGTCTGAGCGGCCTTTTCTTTCAGTCGCTTCAGGCTGTTCTGGGAACGTGCAACGCCGGCTATATTGGTTCGCTCATGCTGCAGCAGAACTTTGCCGTACGTCCAGCCCTTGCCTTCTTCACCGACAAGATTGTTGACAGGAATGCGGACGTCTTCGAAGTGAACTTCGTTCACTTCTCGTTCGCCTTCGATCGTTATGATCGGGCGTACCGTGACGCCGGGTGTCTGCATGTCGACCAGGACAAAACTGATGCCCTCCTGGCGGCGAGCCACGTCAGTCGATGTTCTCACGAGACAAAAAATCCAGTCTGCCATGTGGGCCAGCGTCGTCCAGGTCTTGGTGCCATTCAGTATGTAGCTGTCGCCATCACGATCAGCGCGCATCTTGAGGGAGGCCAGGTCGGAACCGGAGCCGGGTTCTGAATAGCCCTGGCACCACCACACATTGCTCTCGAGAATGTCCGGCAGGAAACGGGCCTTTTGTTCTTCACTGCCAAATGTATAAATGATGGGTGCAACCATTTTGACGCCGAACGGCAGCATGTCCGGCGCATTCGCCCGGGCAATCTCGTTTGAGAAAATGTACATCTGGATGGGCGTCCACCCGGTGCCGCCATACTCGGTCGGCCAGTTGATTGCGGCCCAGCCTTTTGCATACATAATTTTCTGCCAGCGGACGTAGTCCTCCTTGGACAACACGGCGCCGCTATCCTGCTTGCGCTTTATGTCTTCAGGAAACTTTTCTGCGAAAAAGCGTCTGGCTTCCTGTTGAAATTCGCGTTCTTCTTTAGTGAAACTTATATGCATTGACTCGCCTTACCTTGGGCTTCCTTAGGCTGCGCGCTTGGCCTGCGTGGCCAGATGGCCAGACCCGCGGCACGCTCCACGTTACAGTCACAATCAGGACAGCTCAGTATAACGGCGCATGTTGCGCTGCACAATAGACAGACCGTGTCACCTCATAAGTGACGGATAAATAACCTAATAATGCTTTTCGATAGGCAATGAATTCAGGTGGAGTGCTGCCTTGTGCTCGTCGCCATTGCACCCCGTGTGACGCTGCGGCGGGCTACAGTTTCTGCTCGGAAACGTGCACAATGTCGAGATGAGTTCAACGTCAATGCAAAATGCTGCCGGGGTGACAGCAAAGACGAATCCCCGCGATCAAATGGGCAGGCCGTTGCGTGATTTGCGCATATCACTGCTGGATCAATGCAATTTTCGTTGCCCGTATTGCATGCCGGAGACGGAGTTTCACGCCGATTATGAATTTCTTACGCGGCAGCAACGTCTGAGTCATGACGAAATCGTCAGGCTTGCTTCCATAGCGGTCAATCTCGGTGTAACCAAGTTGCGGCTGACCGGAGGGGAGCCGCTGCTGGATAAGAAGGTGGCTGACCTGGTAGCGCGCCTCGCCAAAATTGAGGGTGTTGACGATCTGGCGCTGACGACGAACGCGATGCTGCTTGCACCGGTAGCACAGAAACTCGCGGCTGCGGGACTGCATCGTGTGACCATCAGTCTCGATACGCTGGATACCGATATTTTTCGTGCAATGAGTGGCGGTCGCGGCGACCTTGCGACGGTTATCAAAGGGATTGAAGCAGCCGAACAGGCGGGTCTGTCGCCAGTAAAGATCAATACGGTCGTGCAACGCGGTGTGAACGATCACACGGTTCTTGACTTGCTGGAGCACTTCCGCGGCAGCGGGCATATCGTGCGCTTGATTGAATACATGGATGTCGGCAATCGCAACAACTGGCGATTGGAAGAAGTCGTCTCGTCCCGTGAATCGCTGCAGCAGATAGAGACTCGCTGGCCGGTGCGACCGGTGGATCCGACCTACCACGGCGAAGTCGCGCGGCGTTATGAATATGTGGATGGAGCAGGAGAAATTGGCTTTATCTCTTCGGTGACGGAACCCTTTTGCGGCAGTTGCAGCCGGGCGCGCCTTTCGGCAGATGGCGTTCTCTATACTTGCCTCTTCGCGTCCGCCGGAACGAGCTTACGTGATCCGATGCGTAATGGAGCTGACGATGAAGAACTCGCGGACATCCTGTCGCGCATCTGGCTGCGCCGAAACGACCGTTATAGTGAATTGAGACCGACCGATGCGCCCTTGAAACGCATGCGGAGCAAGGTCGAGATGTATCGAGTGGGTGGATAGGATGCGAAAATATTGATGGAGAAGTTGAGTCACGTTGATGAACGCAATCAACCGACGATGGTTGATGTCGGGCATAAGACGGCCAGCGACAGAGTGGCCCACGCGCGAACGATCGTCGTGTTTCCTGCGGACGTTGCCGAGCGATTTGCCGATGGTGATATTCGCACGGCAAAGGGCCCGGTATTTTCAACCGCGATCGTCGCGGGTGTCATGGCGGCGAAAAAGACCCATGAGCTGATACCGTTTTGTCATCCACTCGGACTCACCAGCTGCAATATCAAGATCGAGATGGATGCGGAGCAGCGTGCAGTCATCGATTGCATCTGCAAGGTACACCATCGCACCGGCGTTGAAATGGAGGCACTGACCGGCGCAAGTATCGCGGCGTTAACCATTTATGATATGTGCAAGGCGCTGTCGCACGACATTACGATTGCGGAGACACGATTGATTGCCAAGTCTGGCGGCAAGAAGGATTTCAAGCGTGAGTAAGCGGACCGATGTATGCGGCCTCGTACTCGCGGGGGGCAAAAGCCGCCGCATGGGCAGCGACAAGGCGCTGCTGGTGCGCGATGGTGAAACACAGCTTGCCAGGGCGGTGGCGTTGCTGCAGCGTCACGTTGCGCAAGTGTTCGTATCGACACGAGCGGACCAGGCCAACGACGATGAGCGCCGTAAATTCGAGCAGATAATTGACCGTTACGATGACATGGGCCCGTTGGCGGGCATCCTGTCGGCAATGGACAAGAATGCGGACGTTGCCTGGCTGGTCGTTGCCTGTGATTTGCCCAATATCGATGATGTGACGATATCGGACCTCCTGGATCGACATACAAATACGCATCCATTTACGGCCTACAGCAGCAGTTACGACAGTTTGCCCGAGCCACTGTGCGCGATCTACGGTATGGGTTCCCGCAGCATTGTCGATGCATTCGTCGCGGACGGAATCCACTGTCCACGCAAGATACTCATTCGGTCCGCTACACAATTGCTGCAGCAACCGCACGCGGATGCTCTCGATAACATTAATACACCCGAGGATCTGGCCAACAGCACCATTGGGATCGCGCAATGAGCAAGTCGATCACGGTTCGTTATTTCGCGTTGTTTCGTGAGCATGCAGGTATCGGTGAAGAACAGATCGACAGCGACGCCCTGACCGCGGGCGATTTGTTTGCAGAGCTGCAAGATCGGCATGGATCCAGTGAACCACTGGGCCACTGCAAGGTGGCGATCAACGATGAGATGGCGGACTGGGGTGCGGCACTGAAGGATGGCGATACCGTCTTGTTGTTTCCGCCGGTTGCCGGTGGCTGACGTCATGCAAATTGGTGCGGCGCGAATCGATCCGGATGCATTGCGGAGAGAACTGTTCGACCATGCGGCGGGTGCGTACGTGAGTTTCGAGGGCTGGATCCGAAACAGGAACGAAGGCCACGATGTATTGCGACTCGAATACGAAGCCTACGACCTGATTGCGGTGAAAGAGGGCGAAAAAGTTATTGCTGAAGCACGCGAAAAATACGCGCTGCTGCAGGCACATTGCGTGCACCGGACGGGCTTGCTTGAACTTGGCGAGTGTGCGGTGTGGGTCGGCGTATCGTCAGCACATCGCGACGAGGCGTTTCAGGCGTGCCGCTACATCATCGATCAGGTAAAAGTCAGACTCCCTGTCTGGAAGAAAGAACACTATGTCGATGGCCATTCCGGCTGGGTGAATTGCGAGCGCTGCGCTGCTTACGGGTAAATTGTAACTATTTGTTTTATATTGAAATAATCAATAATATTGTATATAATACAGGTGCTTTCTCCACTCACAAGGACGTGTCATGAGCCCTGCGAATTTAGCCAATACCCACCTTATTTCCATCGACGATCTCGACACAGCGATCGTCTCCTGCGCCGCTCGCATTGACGCCGCTACTTACGATTTGCTGTTGCTGGTCCGGCAGTTCGATGAGCGAGCCGGATTCCTGCGATGGGGCCTGGATAACTGCGCCGAGTGGCTGGCCTGGCGTTGTGATTTGAGCCTGACTACCGCGAAAGAAAAGATACGAGTAGCCCATGCGCTCAAGATCCTGCCAGCAATTTCGGTGGCCTTTTCCCAGGGTGAGTTGTCCTACACCAAGGTACGGGAACTGACCCGTGTGGCCAATCGGGATAATGAGCAGCATCTCCTGGACTTCGCCTTGCGTACGACGGCATCCCACGTGGCGCAACGATGCCGCGAGTTACGCATGGGCGATGAAGCCTCCATCGATACGGCCGCACGGGCGTTCGCCAACCGTTCGTTGCGCATTCGTCGCGACCTGCATCGGGGCATGATTGTCGTTACCCTGGAGCTGCCAATGGAGTCGGGGGAGTTACTTGAGAAGGCCCTCGACAAGGCACGCGATGACGAAGCTCTCGAGTTGCCGGATCCGGCCGATACCTCATGGTCTGCCCGACAGGCCGATGCTTTTGTCAACATGGTGACGGGATTCCTGAGCGGCACTGGGAATGATGCTGAGAACAATACCAGGAGCAACGACAACTACCTGGTGACGATCCACGTCGATCATTCACCACTACAAGGCAAGGCAGGTCGTTCTGCACTACCAATCGAGTCGGTGAAGCGAATTTGTTGTGACAGCCATGCGGTGGTACTGACCGAGACTGAAGAGGGCGAGCCGCTGAGCATCGGTCGGAAGTCACGCATCATCCCGAAGGCCATCGAACGTGCGGTACGTGCACGAGATAACAATTGCTGCCGGTTCCCGGGCTGCCACCATCATCGTTTCCTGCAATGTCACCATGTCGAGCACTGGTCCGGACACGGCGAGACGTCACTGGATAACCTGATGCTGCTGTGCACGAAGCACCACACACTCGTGCATGAAGGCGGTTTCCAGATCGAGACGGACTTCCAGAACAACGGGTGCTTTATACGTCCGGATGGAATCGCCGTACCGGAGATCGGTTATCACTCTCGTGACATGCTTGACACAAACAACCGAGAACTTTCCGACTCGTACAACAATCCTCCCGCGGGAGCTTTGTTGAGCGTTGCGGAAAACTTTGTGAAAGAACCGCCGGCGCCTGTTTACTTGCACTAGCACGGCGCTGCAGCCAGTAACTTCCCGCTTGATCTAGACGTCCGTTATCTCGGAGAGTGGACGGTTGCACGGTCGGATAATTTGCGCCGCATCAGGCAGAAGTCGGCCAGGAGCGGCTGCTCGCTAAGCGTCGTTCCCTAAACTTGTCGATTTTCCTCTGACGTAATCTCCAATATCAAGATCGTCAAAAGTGTGACTACACTCGTAAATAATAATCGGTTCGGCAGTTGAATTTTCTTCACCCGTTTATCCTCGGCAATTGGCTATATCGGGTTAAATGCAGTCCTTTCTCACGCTGGAACCCCTACCGCGCGACCAGTCGCTATTGAGCTTGAAGCGGTCGACCTAGCCGCAGCTCGATCTTTCCTGCTCCCACCACCGTGACAACACTCGGTTGTACTCGGAAATATACTCCGCACCGGCTGCCAGCTTCGTCCGTTGTGCGGCGCTAAGATCGGCCAGTGTCAGTTGCATTGTGAAATCGTCGCGTTCCGTGTGACAGGTCAGCAATTCGTCGACGCCCGTGAATTCGGCATCGATACCTATTAGTCTCGGTCGCTCCTGGCTGACTTCATATGCTGCACGCGCGATATGGTCGTCTTCGTCGAGCCAGAGTACCAGTTGTTCTGCATCTGACAGTGAGGCATCGATGTCGTTAATCTGACCCTCGATATTTTCGGGATTCATCACTAATCGATCGAGTCGCAATATATCCTTCGGCCAGATGTAATTGCCGCGGCGCATCATCACGATTCGTCCATCCGGATAATGCAGCTGATGACCACGAATTTCCCGCTCATTGAACCGGTGCGGCCAGCCGACGACGGTTATTGAATCACCTTTTTTGATGGCTTTTATTTCGTCGGCAAAACCCAGGCGTTTCGCATCTCTGGGATCCTCTGTCGACAATATCCACTCTTCAACAACACCGTCTTCACCAGTGACGTCAATACGATAAATGCTGTGCGGAAAGCCAAAGCGAGCCTTGGTCACCACGCCGGAAATCTTGACCTCGATCTTGCCGTCATAGTGCAGCACCGAATGGTGCGCGCTCGTTGTGCCGGTAAACAGCAGGCCTGCGGCGAGGGCGATTAAATATCTCGAATTCAACATCTTGGGTCTCCACTACTATTCCGTCACGGTACAGACACGGAGCGACACTGGCAATATTGCTTTGGCATTAGCTGTTATTTCTGCTGCGAATACGACTCAATTACCTCTGGTTGGCGCATTGCGCCGCCATCAGGAAAAGGGTTTACTGCGATGTGTCAAAAAAAGCTGCCATTTTATCCGCCACATTTCTGTTGGTCGTTACCTTGATTCTCTTTGATGTTGACGTCAATCCGGAGTTTTCGATGCCGCGCGATGTTGAAACGCTGGATTTAATTCAGGAATCCCTGTTCGGAGGCTGTGTCGATGAGAGGGATCGCCTTATTCATGCGGAGACATTTGGTGCTATTGATAATCCGGATGTGCAACGAGAGATACTGGTCACAGAGAAGGAGCGGGCTAGCAGGAAGTGCAGGGAAATCTTTCCGGAAATCCGCGTTACGACCAGTGAGCCATTGCGTTTCAATTTTATTGATTTGACGTTTCGGTATTGACGATAATCAACGGCATGGGGGAACGACATGAAGAATGAAATTACACGGCGGGATTTTTTGAACGGTACTCAGGTTGCAATCGGTGCATCGTTGCTGTCCCCCTGGAGCGAGATATTCGGCGCTGTTGGTTCGGAATTCGAGCTGGGCCCGGACTATTACCCGCCCGCGTTGACCGGTCTTCGTGGCAGTCACGATGGCTCCTGGGAAACGATGCACGCCCGTGTTTCCGGCAAGACGTGGTCGTCGAGCAAACACGAGGAAGCTTATGATCTCGTCGTCGTAGGTGCGGGAATCAGCGGCTTGTCTGCGGCGTACTTTTTTAACAAAGCCAATCCCGGTGCGCGCATCCTGATTCTCGACAACCACGACGATTTTGGCGGGCATGCCAAGCGCAACGAATTCGGTATCAATGGGCAGACTCGTATCGGCTACGGTGGCACCGAGTCCATCGATACGCCTTCTTCTTACAGTGATGTTGCCAAAGGCCTGCTGACTGACGTCGGTATCGAAGTGGAAAAGTTCTATGAGGCGTATGACCAGGATCTGTATTCGTCGCTGGGGCTGAGCAAGGGCATCGTGTTTGACCAAGAGACGTATGGTGAGCAGAAACTGGTCGTTGGTTACAACAAGATTCCCTGGGAAGAATTCGCTGCGCAAACGCCGATGAATGAGCAGGCGAAGGCTGACCTGGTTCGACTCTGGACGGACGAGCGTGACTACATGCCCGGGGTGAGTTTTGAGGAGAAAAAGGCGATCCTGGACAAGACCAGCTATTACGATTTTCTGAAGAACTACGCCAAAGTCGATCAGCAGGTCCTGGAGATGTTCCGCCGCTGGGGCATGAGTTTCTGGTGCGTCGGCATTGATGAGATTCCCGCTACGTCGGTGCAGTCCTACGATGGTGGTATGCCCGGACTCAATCACACGCTGCAACGTGTGGGCTATCGCGGGGACGAGCCGTATATATTCCATTTTCCGGATGGCAACGCCTCCGTTGCCCGATTAATCGTGCGCGCGATGCTTCCAGAGGCGGTGCCGGGATCCACCATGGAAGATGTTGTGACATCGCGAGTGAACTACGCGATGCTGGACCGAAGCGGTGCCCCGGTGCGAATTCGGCTGAACAGCACGGTCGTGAATGCCGTACATAGCAAAGATACGAGCGCAGTCGATGTGACGTTTGTCCATCATGGTAATGCACACACGGTGCGCGGCAAGAAATGCATCATGGCCTGTTACAACAGTGCAATTCCATATCTGTGTCCGGAGTTGCCGCAGGAGCAGGTCGACGGTCTCAAGTACAACGTCAAGATCCCATTGACCTACACGAAGGTTCTGGTTCCCAACTGGCGGCCCTTTGTCGAACTCGGACTCGATTTCGTTTACTACACGAACGATTTCTTCAAGCAGGTCGAACTCGACTATCCTGTTTCATTGGGCGAGTATAAATTCAATTATTCTCCTGACGATCCGATGGTCTTGCACATGTGCCATGTGCATCATTCGCCGGACATTCAAGGTCCGGATCAATGGCGTGAGGGTCGACGTCGTCTTCTGGGGACACCGTTCTCCGTGTTCGAAGACCATGTGCGCGACCAACTCGATCAGGCGCTGTCAGGCGCCGGCTTCGATGCGGAACGTGACATTCACGCGATCACGGTCAATCGCTGGCCGCACGGTTATGCGTACAGCCCGGATCTCATCTGGGAGCCGGACTGGCCCAATGAAGAGAGCAAACCGTGGGTAATTGGCAGGCAGCCGTATGGGCACATCACGATTGCCAATTCGGACGCCGGCGCCGCGGCGAATACCAACTCGGCAATTTCACACGGTTACAGAGCGGTGCAGGAAGCATTGCGGAGTTAAGCCCGGGCCGTTCCTGCGGCCCGTACGAAATTACCTACTGCTTGAACGACTGTACCAGCGAGCGCGTCATGCGTTCGGTCGTGATGAAGCCCCAGCTCCAGACATCGTGGTAATCGGCCAGCGGATTCTCGGCTACAATTTCGTCTTCCGACATGCCGGCATCCACCAGTTTCCGGACACGGGCCTGGCTGTCTGCCAGCATGTCCCGTGCGAGTATCAGGTCCGCTCTCGTCGCCAGCGGTCCGTGTCCCGGAATAATGATCGTGTCCTCATCCGCGATTGCGATGATTCTGGTCTGAGCTGCCAAAAATCCATCGACACTTCCACCGGAATCAAGGTCGATGAACGGGAACAGCTTGTTGAACATGACATCACCGGTATGAATGACATTGATATCCGTAAAATGAATGACCGCGTCGCCGTCAGTGTGGGCGTGTTGCACGTGGAATACATGCGCTGTGTGCCCGTTCAGATGAAATGTCGTTGAGTCTGAAAAGGTGATCTGCGGCAATGCCCCGGGTGCAACCGCGTCATCACCGCTTGCTTCGAGCAATCGTTTACGAATATTGTCATGCGCAATAATGGTCGCGCCATGAGCGTGCATTGCCGCGTTGCTGCCCGTGTGGTCGCCGTGAACGTGTGTATTAATCAGAAAATCGACCGGTTGGCCGGTTATGTCGGCAATTGCTGCCAATAACGAGGCCGAGATTATTGGCAGTCCGTCATCAATCAGCACGACACCGTCGGCACCGACAAGCAAACCCATGTTGCCACCGGCAAACTTGCCATCTGCTCCGTCCAGCATATAGAGCCCCGGCACGACTTCCGTGCTTTGTACCCTTATTTCGTCATCTTGCGCGAGCAAAAGTCCTGCTGCCAATAGTAGTGCCAGGCCTGCGAATGTTCGGCTTTTCATAGCAAATTTCCTGAAATTGAAAGGTTGAATGTTCAAGCCCCTGTTGTACATCACCGGCGTTCAGTTTGCCATTCGATCGTCTTCCGACACAGGTCTCAATATGGGCATAAATACACATGCCTTTCATGGTGTTGAGAGCCATATCACAGTTATGGGCTCGGTTTCTGGCTGAAAATCAGGGTTCGATCCCTGTTATCGGATGGCAATGATGAATATTCCCGACAATGTGCTGCAATTTCCGCTGAGCAGGCGACGCGATCTGCGTGCTTGCCCGCATTGCGGTACGCACAGTGATGTCTGGCAGATAGGTCGCCTGCTTTGGGGCTACTGCGATATGCACGAGGTGCGCTGGGTGGTGGCTGACTTTCACGCTACTCCGGCGGACGATCTCGATCGCAACAAGTTGCGCAGAGGCCTGGAATTTCTCTCCACCTTTGTGGAAGTATCGCGCTAAGCCGTTCTGGTTCATGCTATAAATCGATACTCGGGCATCAACAGCCGGGTAGATTTATCTTGCGTCGAACGCTATTCCTTATTCTATTGTTCCCGGTGTTGTCTGCCTGTGGCAGTGGCGCGACCACGTCGGTTATGCCACTGCCGCCGGCCAATGCGACCATTACGCCGATCTACGCGGTGCAGGGTGCGAGTGACTCAAGCCCTGTGGAAGGACAGGTAGTGACCGTCATGGGCATTGTAAGCGGAGATTTTCAGGACGATGACGCCGATACCCTGAGCAACCTCGGCGGGTTTTTCATTCAGGCGGAGCGCCCTGACAACGATACGCAAACGTCTGATGGAATCTTTGTTTTCGATAGAGACGTTGTCGGTGTCGATGTGCGGGTGGGTGACAAGGTCAGCGTTTCAGGAACCGTTGAAGAACGCTACGGCGAAACTCAGTTGAAGGCGACACGGGTTGAGATTACCGGCGCTGGTACCGTTGCCGCCACAGACCTGTTGTTGCCGCTGGATGATACGACGATCAACAGTGTCGGCCAGGTCATCGCAAATCTTGAGCGCTATGAAGGGATGCTGGTCACGCTGCCGCAGGCACTGACCGTTACGGGCCTGGCTGATCTGGAGCGATTTGGTGAGGTATCGCTCTCCCTTGATGGACGGCTGCAGCAATTCACGAATGCCAGGCTGCCGGATATCGCTGGTCGCAGCGCACATCTGAGCACGAACGCGCTGCGGCGTATTATCCTGGATGACGGTGCATCACGGCAAAATGTCCTGCCTGCGCGCTTTTTACATCCGGACACAGGAAATTTGCCGGAATTTTCTATTCGCGTGGGGGACCGGATATCAAATCTGCGGGGTGTGATTCGCTACAGTCGTGGCAGCGGTGGTTCAGGCACAGAGGCTTACCGCCTTGAGCCTGTCGTCGAGCCCCGTTTTGAATCCGTAAACGCGCGACCTGTGCCACCGGTTGTGGGCGGTAATGTCAGAGTGATGAGTTTCAATGCGCTCAATTATTTCACGACCATCGACAGTGGGCAAAACACCTGTGGGCCAGACGGAAAGTCGGGCTGCCGTGGTGCTGATTCGATCGTGGAATTCGAACGCCAGCATGCGAAATTGATCAATACCATTTTGATGGCCAATGTTCATATTGTCGGCTTGATGGAAATCGAGAACAATCCGAGTGCGTCCTTGGAGAGCATTGTTGACGGATTAAATGCTGCGAGCGGCACCAGCAACTGGTCGTTTGTGGATACGGGCACGATCGGCACGGATGCAATACGCGTTGGTCTTGTCTTTGACACATCGGTCGTCAGGACTGTGGGACAATTTGCGCTGCTGGATGCGAGTGTCGATCCTCGCTTCCTCGACGCAAAGAACCGCAAGACACTTGCGCAGACGTTTGCGGCAACGGCCAATGGCGGGCGTGTCACGATCGGAGTCAATCATTTGAAATCGAAGGGCTCTGATTGTATTTCGCTCGGGGATCCCGATCCTGGTGACGGCCAGGGAAACTGCAACATGACCCGCACGAATGCCGCCGCTGCACTTGCGCAGTGGCTTGCGAGCGATCCTACCGGTAGCGGTGACACCGACATTCTGATCATTGGCGATATGAATGCCTATCTTCGAGAGGATCCCATCCGGACAATGGTTGCCGCGGGCTATGAAAATATCCTCGAGTCATTCGTTGGGACTGACGCCTATTCATTCGTTTTTCGCGGCGAGTCGGGCGCCCTTGACCACGCATTTGCGTCGGCGTCGCTCGTGCCGCAAATCACCGGCGTGCGCGAATGGCACATCAACGCCGACGAACCACCGCTCCTTGACTACAATCTCGATTTTGGTCGCGACGATACGCTGTTCGATCCGGCGAGTCCGTTCCGTGCATCAGATCATGACCCGGTCATGATAGGGTTGAGTCTGTCAGCCGACTAAGCAGGATCGCTGTGCAATGAGTGGTGAAGCAGACCTCGACAAACACCGGACGGATTCGAGTGACCGCCTCGCTGAGTCCGTGCCGGTCATTGATATTGCTGGTCTTGCCGGTGGCGCAGGTGTATCCGCTGATCGAGCGGTGCGGGAAATTGCAGATGCAGCGCGGCAGTGGGGTTTTTTTCAAGTCGTCAACCATGGCATCCCTGACACGCTCATCGACGCGGTCTGGAAGCAGACCAAGTCGTTTTTTTCACTGTCGATGGATTCGAAAGAGGCCATTCTGAGAACTCGCGAGAATCCCTGGGGCTATTACAACAATGAACTGACCAAAAACCAGCGAGACAAGAAGGAAGTCTTCGACTACACATCGGAGGGTAGCGATTCGATCTACCATGCGAGCAACCGCTGGCCGGACTTCGATTCGCAATTCAGGACCGTCATGGAGGAGTATCGTGATGCCTGTGTCAGGTTGTCGCTGCATTTGCTGGAAGCTTTTAGTTGCGGGCTCGGCTTGCCAGCGGATTTTCTCAATGCGCAGTTCGACCCGCTACACACTGGATTCATCCGCCTGAACTATTACCCGGTGAAAGACCCACTGCAATTTCGAAGTGACATTGTGCACATGGACGATGCCGGCCTCGGCGTGCATCATCACACGGATGCTGGTGCGCTGACGGTCCTGTTGCAGGATGAAGTGGGTGGTTTGCAGGTGCATAAGGATGGCAACTGGCACGACGTTCCGTCAGTCAAGGGAGCGCTGGTCATCAATACGGGGGACATGATGCAAGTGTGGTCAAACGACGTCTATCGTGCGGCGATCCACCGCGTTCTCGCGATGGATGCCAGGGACCGGTACAGCATTCCCTTTTTCTACAATCCTGCGGCGGGAACAGTGGTGAGTCCGCTGCCTGCGGTGGTTACGGAGCAAAATCCTGCGCACTACCGGAGCATCAATTGGTCAGAATATCGTGGCAGCCGAACCGACGGTGATTATGCAGATTATGGCGCCGAGGTACAGATTTCACAGTTTCAAATACAGGAAAAATGACGGTGAATAAGAACAGAATTCTGGCCTGTGTGCTTTTCGTTTCATTTCTTGGCGGGTGCACAAAGACCCCACCGCCATTCCTTGCAGAGTACGCATCGATTGACCTGCTTATTGAGAATGGTCAGGTCCTCGATGGCTTGGGTGGCGAGGCGCAATCCGCTGATGTGGTTGTAGTCGGTGACAAAATCGTGTTTGTCGGCGACGCACAATTCACGGACGACGATTTCGATCGCCGCATAAAAAAACGCATTGATGCAGCGGGTCGCATGGTCACGCCGGGGTTCATTGACCTCCACTCACACGGCGACCCGCTTGAGACGCCGGCGCTGGAAAATTTCCTGGCCATGGGCGTTACCACCATCTCACTGGGCCAGGACGGTGACAGCCCGGAGGTGGCGAATCTGTCGGACTGGCTTGATGAGGTTGCCAGCAATGGCATAGGGACTAATCTTGCCATGTTTGTCGGCCATGGGACGCTGCGCACGCTTTCCGGCATCGGCCGGACGCCGGTCCCTGAGGCGGACGATCTCGAGCGCATGCTGGAGATGCTTGATACGTCCCTGCAGGTGACCTTCGGCATGAGTACCGGTCTTGAGTACAACCCGGGGCTTAACGCGCAGCGGGAAGAACTGGAGGCGCTGGCCAGGGTCGTCGGGCGGAATGACCGCATGATCATGAGCCACATGCGCAACGAAGATGACGACCAGCTCGAAAATTCGATTGCCGAGTTACTGGATCAGGGCCGCTATGCGCGGGTGCACATATCCCACCTGAAATCGGTATTCGGCAAAGGATCCGAGCGGGCGAGGGAAATACTGGGCATCCTCGACAGTGCACGCGAGTCGGGCATTCAGGTCACGGCAGAAACGTATCCGTACAACGCGAGCTATACCGGCATCGATATTGTTTTCCCGGTGTGGGCGAAGACGGTGGAACAATTCGACGTCGCCAAAGTTGAACGGCGTGATGAGCTTGCGGAATTCTTGCGAAACCGCGTCAATCGACGTAACGGTCCCGAAGCTACGTTGCTCGGCACGGATCCTTACACCGGCAAGACGCTTGCCGAACTGGCACACGAACTCGAAATGCCTTTTGAAGATGTACTGATTGATGTCATCGGGCCGGACGGAGTGTCAGGAGCGTATTTTGTGATGGACAACGAATTACAGACGCAGATCCTGACCGATGCCAATGTCGGCGTTTGTTCGGATGGAAGCCCGACTGGTTTCCATCCTCGCGGGCACGGCACATTTGCGAGAATCATTGAGCGATATGTGTTGCAGGAAAGCATACTTACGCTCCCCGACGCGGTGCGCAAGATGACCTCGTTTGCGGCTAGCGTACTCGGCATCACGGACCGGGGCGTGGTGAAGGCGGGCATGATCGCGGATCTGCTTGTCTTCGATCCTTCCCGTGTGCATGAAACGGCGACTTACCCGAATCCATTGCAACTTGCCGTCGGTTTTGACGTAGTGATCGTGAACGGAAAAATCGCTCGCGAGGATGGCCGTCAAGCCGACGGATTCTTCGGCCGTGTTCTTCGGCCTGCGACCTGAGTCGCGGTTCTTCAGCTTGGAGACCCGTACGCCAGCCAGTCCCGACGCGCTTGCTGCGGTGAGGGAGTACCTCCACTCAGGGGGGCTAAAGCCGGCTTCGATGATCCGGATCGACACGCAAACCGTTGTTCTGGACCTCAGCATCGGCAGCGAGGCACTGGGCGAGCGACTGACGAATCTCACGGTCGAACGTTTCGGCCAGCTTGTCGATCAGGTGATGGCGGCTGCCGGTACCGAATTTGCTCTCGGTCGCTGGGGTGAACCACGAGAACTTTACAGCAGCGAGCTGTTTGACAATGACGCCGGAGAGCGGGTCGAGCCGCGGGTCGTGCACATGGGTATCGATGTTTTTTGCAAAGCAGGCACGCCGGTGTATGCGCCGCTGGACGGTCGTGTCCATATCAAGGCCGTCAATTCCGCCGAACTGGATTATGGTCCCATGCTCGTTCTGGAGCATGAAACCGCCACGGGCGAGTCATTTTATTCCCTGTATGGTCACCTGAGCCTGACCGGGATCGCGCACATTGAAGCGGGCCGGACCGTGCTTGCCGGGGAGCGGATTGCGACCGTCGGCAGTCCGCCAGAGAACGGCAACTGGCCACCCCATCTGCACTTTCAGTTGATTCTGGATCTGCTTGGGCTCGGTGCGGATTTTCCGGGCGTCGCCGTGCGCAGCGAGCAGGAATCATGGCTCGCCTTGTCCCCGCTGCCGGCGATGTTTTTTCCCGAGTGTGCCGAAGAATCACTCGACGGCCGCGCCGATCGGACCTGACCGTTTGAGAAACTGAACCATGCAGACATCGCTGCGCCTGTTGGACTTCATTGCCATGGCCATCTATTTTGCGGTCCTCATCTGGATTGGTTTCAGCATCGTCATGGGTGGGCTGGGCTTCACGCTGGATATTTTGGGCCCAAGATACGAATTCATGAATAGATCAGAGGTTCCTTAGGTACAAATACGTTTGCAGCTCTGCTGCTTAGACCGGACAATGCGCGACACAGGAGTTTTGGAGTTTGCGGGTGATAAGTACAGACGTAGTAATTGTCGGCGCGGGTCCTTGTGGTCTGTTTCAGGTTTTCGAACTTGGCCTGCTGGGTCTCAAGGCAGAAGTCATTGATTCCATTCGCGAGCCGGGTGGACAGTGTGCTGAGTTATACCCGGACAAACCCATTTATGACATTCCGGCGGTGCTGGTTTGTACCGGCGAGGAATTGACGCAACTTCTGCTGCAACAGATTAAACCGTTCAATTGCGGCATGCATCTCGGTGAAGAGGTGGTGACCGTGCAGAGGCAGGACGATGATACGTTTCTTGTCGAGACAAGTGCCGGCAAACAATTCAACGCCAAGGCGGTCGTTATCGCCGCCGGCGTAGGTTCATTTCAGCCGCGACTTCTGCGGGCAAAAGGGCTTGAGGTGCTTTCGGCAGACACAATTCACTACCGCGTCAAGAACCCCGAGCAGTTCGCTGGAAAGAAACTCGCTATTTTAGGTGGCGGCGATTCTGCACTGGACTGGGTTATCGAGCTGGCGGGAATTGCAGAGCACATAACCCTCGTGCATCGGCGTGACGAGTACCGTGCGATGCAGGTGTCGATCAACAGGATGCGGGAACTCGAAGCGGCAGGAAAGGTGCGCACGATGGAGAATGCAAAAGTTGCCGAAGTCATCGGCTCAGGTGAGCGGATTTCGTCCATTGTCGTGCAATCCAAAGAGAGCGATGCGGTAACGGTCGATGTCGATGAATTGCTGGTATTTTTCGGCTTGTCGCCGAAGCTGGGTCCGGTTGCTGAGTGGGGCCTGGATATCAATCGCAAGACCATTAACGTCGATACCGAAAATTTTGAAACATCCACACCGGGAATCTACGCGGTGGGTGATATCAATTTTTATCCAGGCAAGAAAAAACTGATCCTCTGCGGTTTTCACGAAGCGGCACTGGCAGCGTTCGCGATCAAGCAACGCGTCGAACCGGGGAAAAAAGTGCACGTTCAGTACACGACTACAAGTCCGATAATGCACAAAAGACTGGGTATTGATAAGTAAGCCGGTGCGGCCCTGTTTTATTCAGGCGGACGTGCGGGTTTCTCTGCAGAACAGACAGGGCACCAATGAGTTTCTTAGGAACTCACTGGTGCCCATCTAAAATTACGCGAAAGATTGCATTAACCTTCGTGAATCTTCGTCAGCTTTTCCCTATCAATTTTCTCAACCGATGCTGTCAGGGTGCTTTGGTAGCACCGCTGCATGTCGGTCTTTATGCCGATAGATCCAGCGTTCTTGTAGGACTCCACGCCACAGGCTCGCTTTGATGCCCGTTGGAGCCGGCTATACAAAACCCGCGCACCCGCTTCGTTTTCGAGATTCAGATCCGCATAGGATACTCGAACTGCATTGACTTCCAGGCCCTTGTCTGTGCCGAGGGCAGCGGCAGCAGGTGCGCTGATTGCAAATATTGCAGCAGCAGTGATCAGGCTTTTTACCAAGATTGACTCTTTCATTTTTCTCTACCTCAAATGTTGACGACACCAGAATTAACAATTTTCGTTTGAGAGACGCCAATCCCTCGGATCGAAATGTCCTGCCTTATCTGGAGCAGGATCATATTCGCTTACTTGTTTGATGCACCAAATTGAAAAATGGTTGCAAACTTTTGGAGGATTGCCAAAAGTGCTGGCAAAAGTGCCGGAGCTATTTGCAGCGTTCGATCAAAGTGCCCTGTGCAGATGTGAAGGTCGAGATATCGAAGCTGACGAAAATTGATGCTTCCGCGTAGGGTGCGACCTCAAGTTCAACGGTTGTGGCATTACTCAATAGCTGGACAAGATTGCCGACGTCTGTGCGCGATTTCGATCGCGTAATCTTGTTGCTCGAGTCGACACCGAGTTTCAACCACAACGTCTTTTGGCCATCCACACGAAACCCGACTTCAGTATTGAATGATGAAATGAAGCGTTGCCAGTCAATCTGAAAACGGACGCTCGAGTCGCGGCCCGGCATGCAGCGAAATTCAAATACTGGATACAGCGTGTTTTTGCCGGATTCGTCAAGGATGGACTCTCGTGATTCCTGACGCATAGATGCAACCACTTCGCCGCTGTTGTCATCAATAGCAGAATCCATTGACCAAAACTCATCGGCTGACGTAGTGACGCCAATACTCATGGCAAGAATGACAGATACGACGGCAGGAATACGCAAGCGTGCGTGCATGTGTGCAATCATACAACGAACAAAAACCTAACGGTAAACGGATATGGCAAGGCTCATCCATGCAATTCTTTATTTCGTTTTTTTGATGACGGCGGGATACGCTTTGGCAGACGGTTCGCTGTTTCAGGATCCGAGGAGTTCGATGCAGCCTGGCCGCCTTTGATGGAAGAGGTTTCGATTCCGTCTCACGGTGAGTTGCTCACCGGAACCTTTTACACGGCAGCAGGGGAGGGGCCGCACCCGACAATCGTCATGCTGCATGCGTTTCCGGGGTATGAGAAAAACCTCGACCTCGCCCAGTCGCTGCGGCCGTACAATGTGTCATTTTGCTGGCGCGTCGGCCATTACCGCAAGTGTTATCGACAATGCCGACCATAGTTTTTCCACGAAACGCATTGAACTTGCCGTCGCAGTGGCATCCTGGCTTGCAATGGTCACGATATGGGAGGAGCCAGAGTTTGACGATCGACATAAATATATCAGTTTATCAATGTGTTAGATGCGATATACTGGATGTTCGCAAGGGCTGTCTCCTTAGCTCCACCGACATCTACATGCAGTGGTAGCTAATACACCGATCACTTGAATATGAAAACGCCAATGCAGCTCACAGGAAACGTGAGCTGCAGTGCCATTACGATGCGGCGGCAAGTTCAGCGATTTGTCTGGCCGCACCTGCGATAAGGCCAACCGCCTTTTCACACAGCCTGGGCCAGGTGTCCGTTTGGACCGCATCCCAGTCTTCTCCGTCTAGTATCCAGTTGAGCGCGTAGCGCTTTTCCTGAATCACGCCACGAATAAGGTCATCCGGGTCCGGCTTATTGTGAAGTAGTCATGCTTGTCACATCATGATAGGACGGAATCACCTTGTCGATGCGGGAGGTTTCCAGGAACGTCACGAATGAGTCACTGTATACGTCGCGCCGGAGCAGCCACCAGCTTCGAAAACCAGGACGCGAATAATAAGTCAGCATCAGTCGTTTCCAGCCGCGCCATACATCATCTTCCAGGTAGCCTTTTCGATGCTGGTAAAACATGTTTTCGAAGTAGTGGAACGTGGCAAAGAATAATTGCGAAATCCGTGCCCTCTCATCCGGGTCCAATTCGCCAAAGTTCTCCAATGCGGTGACGTACAGATACGAAAGTTCCGGTGTGCTGGACATCGTTCCATTCAGGGCGCCAAAATCGGCAACGACGGATTGGTATGTCCTCATTCTTTCAGTCTCGGTATTCTTCTTTATCTGTATCGCCAGATAGAGCAAAGAAATAAAGACACCAATGGAGCCTACGATCTCTCCGATGTTACCCAGTTCATTTAGCGACATGAGTCTTGTTGTCCAAGCAGAAGCAGTGAGCCATCAGGGTAGCAGCAATTGTGGGGACGGGTTTCTCGTTTGTTGCAGTCAATTGCCGCCACAGTTTCCCGTCACTTTTTAAGTCTGTCAGCGTGCCTTTATGCCGTTGATCGCACCTTCGATCAAATTCAACGCAGCCTGTCGGCTGCTGCCATCTACATCCATTGTTCCGGCAGGCGTTGACGCGATTCCCAATGCAACGGTCTTGGGATTTCGAAACATCAGCGTCATTGCAGCGGCGAGATCGGCACTGGTCGGCCCATCGGGTACCGTGAGTGGGTGGCCGCCGACCTCTGCAGGATCGAGTACGTCCATGTCGATGTGTACATAGATCACGTCCACTCGCGCAGACAGCTCATTCATTTGCTTGATCAGATTTGCTGACAATTCGCGAATATCCTGCACGGAAAACTGTTGTGCTTCATGTTCCCGGAATCGATCTGCTTCGAGTGGATCGAGATCGCGGACGCCGCCCCATACGATATGGCTCATGGGCAGCGGTTCTTTCAGTCCCACGGTCAGGCGAAGATTGTGCAGCGCGTGGCCGGCGGCGATGGCAACCGGCATCCCGCCGAGCATTCCGGACAGGGTCGTTTCAGGAACATTAAAGTCGCCGTGTGCGTCAATGAATACCAGGCCAACACGACGGGCATTGCCATCGGAATCGTATTTAAGACCGGCGAGCATGCCGAGCAGGTCATTGCAGTTGGCTTCCAGGCCGACCGTCAGCAGGTTGTCCTGCAATCCTTCGCGAACGACTGCGGCGAAATTCGCATTGGCCAGCGCCATGCGATTCCAGGGACCGTATTGTTTTTCCTGTTCATCGTTCAGTCGAATATCCTGGATTGGCCGGATGAGTTCGCCGCCCCATTCATGGATGAGACGTTCAAGTCCGGCCGCATGGATGTAGTCCGGATTCATCGACAACTCGGGAACGTTGCGGGCGCCGCTGTAGGGGTTCTTGATGATATCGACTTTGACACGACCTGCCGCAGTCGCGGTCATCTGTAGTGCCAGGCAAAGAGCGATGATGTTGATAAACTGACGCATATTCGTCTCCCCGGATAAACATTCAAGCTAGCGATATTAGCACGCAGCCTGTGTTGCTGACTCCCGGTGCCTACTACGACTGTTGCACACTGTGATTATTCCGTTGCCGCAGCCGCTTACTCCGTCACGGGCATTTTCAATTGTGGATATTCAATACCGAGTTGCTCGAGGTAGGTGTCATACTTGGACGGATCGTAATAAAGCGCTGCAAGTTGCTCTTTGTACTGCCTCATGATTTCTGCATTTTTTTCGATGGCTGGTTCGTCGTCGACTCCAACGAATGATACGTATTGAGAGTCTGCAGTCTGCTCCTCTCGAAAGTACCGCCAGGCATCCTCGACCAGTGCGGGGTTGGTAATCAGGTCGAGCATGGTCGCTGCAATTACTTTTGCCCCGGCAGTCGTGCCCTTGTGTGCAATGGGTGTCGCCATCGCCATGGCGCTGGACCAGTGATGAAACTGGAGCCCGTCCACATTGGCTGGGAAACGCAACGTGACCGTCGGTGTGTTCCAGGAAACGTCACCGATATCATCGGAGCCACCGGATATCGGTTCCTCAGCGGCTTCCTCAATGCCGTCCAGTTCTGTTGCCAATCCGGTAATTTCCTCGGCCCCCATCAGTTCCTGCAATGCCCGGGCAAAAGCCTGATCGTCTTGCGTCCACTCGGGCAGGCCAACCGCTTTGATATTTTCATCCATGGCCAGGGCGACCGGCTTGTTGAAATGGCGCGGGTAGGCCGCGCCGACGATACGTCGTTTAAAGGTGGTATCCGTCATCAACGCCGCGCCTTCGGCTATACGGTGCAAAGTTGCGAAGTTCTCGCGAATCTTCTCGGCGGTGATTTCACGAATGAAGTACCAGACGGTCGCTTTCGAGGGCACCACGTTGGGTTGGTCGCCACCATCCACGATGACGTAATGTGAGCGTTGCAGCGGATGCAGATGTTCGCGGCGAAAATTCCAGGCAACGTTCATCAATTCGACTGCATCGAGGGCGCTTCGGCCCTTCCACGGATCGCCGGCTCCGTGCGCCGCCACACCGTCAAAACTGTATTCAACCGATATGAGTCCCGTTCCTTTAGGACGGCCCCAACCGGTCTTCATGTTGTCGGATACATGCGTAAACAGAACCGCATCGACATCGTCGTAACGACCATCGCGTGCAAACCACGCTTTGGTCGCAACGAGTTCCTCTGCAATGCCGGGCCACAATACAATGGTTCCAGAGAGACCGTCTCGCTCCATGATCTCTTTTACCGCCAACGCGGCGGTAATGTTCAGCGCCTGGCCTGAGTTGTGGCCTTCACCGTGACCCGGTGCTCCCTCAATCATGGGCTGGCGATACGCGACGCCGGGCATTTGTGACGATTTTGGAATGCCGTCGACATCGGAGCCTAACGCGATCACCGGCTTGCCGCTGCCCCAGGTTGCCCACCAGGCGCTGGGGATGCCCGATACGCCACGCTCTACGGTGAAGCCGTTCTCTTCGAGGATTTGCGTCAGGTAGCGTTGTGTTTCGAACTCCTGAAACCCAAGCTCTGCAAAGGAAAACAGGCTGTCAACGATTTCCTGCGTGAGTTTCCGCATGCTGTCGACTTTTTCGGCCGCTTCGGCTTTGAGGCCGGTTAGTGGCGAGACCGCCGTTGCCGATGCTGCCGGTGTCGCCTCCGCCACAGGATCAACGACAGGCTGAATGGCCTCCTCGGGCGATTCGGCGGAACAGGCTGCAAACAGCAGCGCGACAAAGAACAAAGTGAACTTGCTTTTCATTGGAGATCCCCGAGGTTCAGCCGACAGAGCATTTGGATGATACCTTCTTTGCCGGTAACGCACTAAACTAAGGGCATCTGCGACAACTGCAGGGGGAGAGAAACATGCTCATGAGGCTTGTCCTGGTGATGGGGTCAATCCTGATTTCGTCCGCAAGCATTGCCGATCTGCGGGCGCTTGTGCCCGAAGACCTTCTGCACCAGATCGCAGAGGAAACATCGGGCGAGGCCGCCAAACGTAATCTCGATATGTTGACGCTGAATCATCGCATGCGAGCCAGTGATCAGTTCGATCGTGCAACTGCGCACGTTGTGGAGCAGCTTCGAAAGTATGGACTGGATGAAGTCGAGGTGCTGGAGTATGCGGCCGATGGCGAGACGATGTTCGGTACGCAAAAATCCCGCAAGGTTTGGGATGTGCGTTTTGCGGAGCTGTGGGAACTGGCGGCAGTGGATGGTGAGTTCGTGCGCAGCCGGCGACTGGCAAACTGGGATGCGGTACCGTTGTCTCTCGCACAGGACAGTCTTTCCGGCGAGGTAACGACGACGCTTGTCGATATCGGCGCCGGCACCGCCGACAGCGATTACCAGGGCAAGGATATTCGTGGGCGACTCGTTTTAACGTCGAGTCAGCCCGGCAGTGTCGTTGAGCGGGCCGTCGGCGAGCTTGGAGCCGCAGGCATCATTTCATACGCGCCAAATCAACGTTCAGCCTGGTGGAAAGAAGACGATCGACTGGTGCGCTGGGGACATCTGAGCAGTTTCCCTAAAACCAGATCGTTCGGTTTCATGATTTCTCTCGGCGAGGCCAGGAAGCTGCAGGCTCGTCTGGCGGCCGGCGAAGAGATAAATTTTCATGCGAAGGTTGATGCCAGTCACGAGGTCGGCAGGTATCGTTTCGCGCATGCAGCGATTCGCGGCACCGATCCGGAAATTGGCCGCGAGGAAATCATTCTCACCTGTCACCTGGACCATCCGCGACCCGGTGCGAACGATAACGCATCAGGTTGCGTGGCCATTCTGGAAATCGCACGCACATTGAACAAGCTGATCAAGGACGGGATCCTGCCGAGCCCGGCACGCACAATTCGCTTCCTGTGGCCCGCCGAAATCGAGGGCAGCATCATTTACCTTTCGCAGCGCAAGGACACTGCGTTGCTCAAAGCCAATATTCACATGGACATGGTGGGCGGCGGTCTGGAAACGAAATCCGTGTTTCGTATTTCCGGTGGCCCGATGAGCGTGCCCACATTCATTGCCGACGTCGGCTTTGAGATCGGTCATTTTGTCAATGAGCAAACGGAAAGATTTGCGAGTGGCGACGATGTGCGCTTTCCTTTGAATGCGCCTGAGGGTGGCAAGGAGCCATTACTCGCGTTGATGGAAGACATCGATTTGGGCAGTGACCACGATGTATTCCGCGAAGGCTCCTGGCAAATACCCGGCTTGTACTTGCACGACTGGCCGGATCGATACATTCATACCAATTACGATTCGGCCGCCATGATCGATCCCACCAAGCTGAAACGGGCGGCTTTCATCGGCGCTGTTGCGGCGCTTTACCTGGCGAATTTCTCCGACCGTGATGTGCCGGCGCTGTTGCAGCTGCTGAAACGTAACGCGCTTGCGCGCAGCGGCACATTGCTTGAACGCATCGAGCCATTGGACGCTTATGATGCGGCTGCAACATCGCGCATTCTGTTTACCGTCGAGCGGCGCAAGATTCACAGTATTGAGGATTTTGCCGCACTGCCTGAAGCGTTGCATGATGAGGCTGCTAAATTTGTTGACGAGCTGGAGACACTGATTGCGACACCGGATGGAGGCGAAGCACCCGGCGGCAATGCCACAGTGTATTCCCGCAACGGCAAGGTACAAGGCATGATGAGTGCGTTCGGATATTCTTATATGCGCGACAAGTATGGCGATGAGCCTTATGCTGAACTCCGATTGCCAAAATATACGGGCAGTCACGGCAGCAGCGGGCAATACATTTATGAAGCGCTGAACCTGGTCAACGGAAAACGCACAGTCAGTGAGATTCGCAATTGGTTGACAGCGGAACTGGGCCCGGTACCGCTGGAGATTGTCAGTGAATACCTGGGCGCACTGGAACAAATTAAGGTGATACAAATTTCGCAATAATGCAATGGCTTGGATTTTAGCCAGGGGGATTAGCATGAGTTCCATCAAGCACCGTCAAACAACCGGCTCGGTATCAAGGCGGCGGTTCCTGTCGGGGGCAATCGCCGGAGCGGGAACGCTGGCATTGTCAGACCGGCTCGCAATGGCACAGTCCATTGTTTCAGCATCCGCACCCATCACCGTGGACGAGATTCAGGGGTGGGGTGAAGTTCCGGGCGTTGTTGATATTGGTGACAATGAAAATCCCTATGGCCCGTCACCCAGGGCAGTGCGAGCAGTTGCGAAGAGCCTGCTCGACGTCAATCGCTACGATTTTGGTTCGTCACGAAAACTGGAGTCGGCCATCGGCGAATTTCATGGCTTCCCCGCGCCGCCGCCGGCGGCCAATCGCTTCGCACCCAGTGGCTATCCGGTTTATGTAGAAGGGGGCTCTTCCTTCATTCTCAAGCAGTTGGCAGTTCGTTACGGCGTCGCGGATGGCAATGGCGAGGTGATTGAAGCCTACCCGGCATACGGTGGTGTCACGCGTTTCATCAATGGCTACAGCCGCTTGTTCGGTACGGAAATCACTGTCAGGCGCGTGCCGACCACTGCGGATTTCACCCACGATCTTGATGCGATGCTGGCCGCGGTAACGCCAAAGACGTCCCTGATAGTGATTACGAATCCGAACAATCCAAGTGGAACGCTCTTGCCGCAAGCGGACATTGCCCGCTTTGTTGCAGCAGTGCCCGGCAACGTCATGATCTTGATCGATGAGGCTTATATACATTTTGTGCGTGAGCCTGGCTATGAGGACAGCGTTGCACTGTCACAACGACACAAGAACGTGCTCGTCTCGCGCACATTTTCCAAAATCTACGGCATTGCGGGTTTACGTGTTGGCTATGTCGTGGGTGACCTGGATTTAATTAATGAACTTAAATTCTTCGGCAACAGTTCGGGCATTGGCACGATCAATTGTTATGCTGCGATTGCAGCGCTTGAAGATCGCGCCTTTGTGCGTCACGTCAAACGCATGACCAATGATGTGAAAGATTATTTTTACGGTGAAATGGATAAGCTGGGTTTGTCCTACATACCCAGTCACTCGAGTTTTGTGCTCATTAACGCGGGGCAGTCGGGTGCGGAACTGCACCAACGAATGGCCGCGAGAAACATCAAGCTCAGTCGGCTCGGCATGGATGGCAATCCATTGCTCGACAACTACATCCGTTTTACCATGGGAACTCACGATGAAGTGCAGGTCGCCATCAGTGCACTAAAAGAAGAACTGGCGGCATAGTGTCGATAGATATGTGTAGGAGCGTCTCCTGAGGCGCGATACTGAGATGTTTCGGTGCGCATTGGCTT
>JADFNG010000091.1 GCA_022563505.1 Pseudomonadota bacterium
CAATCTGACCAAGTACACGCGTTCCAATCAGAATACCTGCATCAATCAGCGTCCGCTGGTAAAAGAAGGTGATCAGATTCAGAAGAAGGACGTGCTGGCAGACGGTCCGTCAACGGACATGGGTGAACTGGCATTGGGCCAGAACCTGCTGATCGCGTTCATGCCGTGGAATGGTTACAACTTCGAGGATTCGATTCTGATATCGGAACAAGTCGTGAAAGAGGATCGTTTCACAACCATTCACATTGAAGAATTGTCCTGTGTGGCGCGTGACACGAAGCTTGGCTCGGAAGACATCACGTCAGACATACCGAATGTCGGCGATTCCGCGCTGGCGAAGCTGGATGAGTCCGGAATCGCGTTTATCGGCGCTGAAGTCAAGGCCGGCGATATTCTGGTCGGCAAGGTTACCCCTAAGGGTGAGACACAGCTTACGCCGGAGGAAAAACTCCTGCGTGCCATCTTTGGCGAGAAGGCATCGGACGTCAAGGACACTTCACTGCGCGTTCCACCGGGTATGGATGGGACGGTCATCGATGTACGTGTGTTCACTCGCGATGGTGTCGAAAAAGACAGCCGTGCGCTGGCCATCGAGCGTGCGGAACTCGAAAGCGTCCGCAAGGATCTTGACGACACACTCAGAATCCTCGAGGAGGATATTTACGAGCGTGTTGAACGTCTGCTGATCGGGAAGATGGCGCAGGGTGGTCCGAACAACCTGAAGGCAGGCAGCAAGATCACTGCAGCCTACATTGCGGAGCTGCAACGTGAGCAGTGGTTCGAGATTCGCCTCAAAAATGACGCTGCGAATGAGCAACTCGAAAAAGCCGCAGAGCGCCTGAAAGCGCAGCGTGGCGAATTCGATGATCTCTTCGAGGAAAAGAGGATGAAGATTACCGCGGGCGATGACCTTGCCCCGGGTGTTCTCAAAATGGCCAAAGTGTATCTTGCGGTCAAACGTCGTGTGCAGCCGGGCGACAAGATGGCTGGGCGTCATGGCAACAAGGGTGTTATTTCAACCATCGTACCGGTTGAAGACATGCCGTATCTGGAGGATGGCACGCCGATTGACATCGTGCTGAACCCGCTCGGTGTTCCATCACGCATGAATGTTGGCCAGGTATTGGAAACGCATCTCGGCATGGCCGCCAAGGGCATCGGTAACAAGATTAAAAAGATGCTCAAGGCACAAGAGTCAACCGCCAAAATCCGGCAGTTTCTTGAAGTGGTCTACAACAAGACAGGCGGTACCACCGAAGACCTCAAGTCTCTGAACGATGAGGAAATACTGGAGCTTGCGGCCAATCTCACCAATGGTTTGCCGACCGCGACACCGGCCTTCGATGGTGCGTCCGAAGAGGAAATCAAGGGTCTTCTGGAATTGGCGGACTTGTCTACCACCGGACAGTTCCGTTTGCGAGATGGTCGTACTGGCGAGGAATTCGATCGTGACATAACCGTGGGCTACATGTACATGCTCAAACTCAACCATCTGGTTGATGACAAGATGCATGCACGCTCAACCGGGCCTTACAGCCTCGTGACGCAGCAGCCATTGGGCGGTAAAGCCCAGTTTGGCGGACAGCGATTCGGCGAGATGGAGGTCTGGGCGCTTGAAGCCTATGGTGCCGCCTACACGCTGCAGGAAATGCTGACGGTGAAATCGGATGACGTGCAGGGCCGGACCAAGATGTACAAGAACATCGTGGACGGTGAGCATGAGATGGATGCTGGCATGCCCGAGTCCTTTAACGTACTGGTTAAAGAGATTCGTTCGCTGGCAATCAACATTGAACTGGAAACAGACTGATGAAAGATCTTCTGAAGCTATTTAAATACCAGAACCCCGTAGAGGATTTTGATGCAATTCGTATCAGTCTTGCATCGCCGGACATGATCCGTTCATGGTCTTTCGGTGAGGTCAAGAAGCCGGAAACCATTAACTATCGTACGTTCAAGCCCGAGCGTGACGGTCTGTTCTGTGCCAAGATTTTTGGTCCGATCAAGGACTACGAATGCCTTTGCGGGAAGTACAAACGGCTGAAGCATCGCGGTGTGGTGTGCGAAAAATGCGGCGTTGAAGTTACCCAGACCAAAGTTCGCCGGGAACGCATGGCGCACATTGACCTGGCGAGCCCGGTCGCGCACATCTGGTTCCTCAAGTCGCTGCCGTCGCGAATTGGACTCATGCTGGACATGACGCTTCGCGAGATTGAGCGTGTGCTGTATTTCGAGGCCTTTGTGGTCGTTGAACCCGGCATGACGCCGCTTGAGCGCGGCCAGCTGATGACCGATGAGATGTATCTTGAGGCCATTGAGCAATACGGCGATGAATTCGATGCCCGCATGGGAGCTGAAGCCGTGCGCGAGATGCTCAGCACGATCGACCTGCAACGTGAAATGTTGCAGGTCAGGGAAGACATTGGTGCAACGCGATCGGAAACGAAGATCAAGCGCTTGTCGAAACGCCTGAAGCTGGTGGAATCGTTCATTGAGTCAGGCAACAAGCCCGAGTGGATGGTTCTGACCGTATTACCGGTATTGCCACCCGATCTGCGCCCGCTTGTACCGCTTGATGGTGGTCGATTCGCGACATCGGATCTGAACGACCTTTATCGTCGTGTGATCAACCGCAACAATCGCTTGCGGCGATTGCTGGAGCTAAACGCGCCCGACATCATCGTTCGCAATGAAAAGCGAATGTTGCAGGAATCCGTTGATGCGCTGCTGGACAATGGCCGTCGTGGTCGTGCGATTACGGGCACCAACCGGCGGCCGTTGAAGTCACTCGCGGATATGATTAAAGGCAAGCAGGGGCGCTTCCGCCAGAACCTGCTCGGCAAACGTGTCGACTACTCCGGGCGTTCCGTGATTGTGGTTGGGCCGACGCTGAAACTGCACCAGTGTGGCCTGCCGAAGAAGATGGCGCTGGAGTTGTTCAAGCCGTTTATTTTCTCGAAGTTGCAGATGCGTGGTGAAGCCACGACAATCAAGGCGGCGAAGCGCCTCGTTGAGCGAGAAGGCAGTGAAGTTTGGGATATTCTCGAGGAAGTGATTCGCCAACATCCAATCATGTTGAACCGTGCGCCGACACTGCATCGCCTGGGTATCCAGGCGTTCGAGCCGGTCCTGATTGAAGGCAAAGCCATCCAGCTGCATCCGCTTGTTTGTACCGCGTTCAACGCGGATTTCGATGGTGACCAGATGGCGGTTCACGTGCCACTGTCGATCGAGGCGCAGCTTGAAGCGCGTGCATTGATGATGGCATCAAATAACATCTTGTCGCCCGCGAATGGTGAGCCGATTATTGTGCCGTCACAGGACGTTGTCCTGGGCCTCTACTACATGACCCGGTCGAAGCTCTTCGGCAAGGGCGCGGGCATGGTCTTTTCAGATGTCAATGAGGCTCGCCGTGCTTACGAGTGCGGTTTCGTTGAGTTGCATGCCGAAGTAAAAGTCCGTGTACCGCTGCATGAGACCGACGAGGAAGGAAATACTCAAACCGTCATCAAGCTGGTCGATACGACGGTAGGCCGTGCGTTGTTGTCAGCGATTTTGCCAGTGGGCTTGAGTTTCGACCTCATCAATCGTTCGATGACGAAGAAGGCCATTTCGAATGTCATCAATGCCTGTTACCGGCTCCTCGGTTTGAAGAAAACCGTCGTGTTTGCCGATCGCCTGATGTACACGGGTTTCCGTTTTGCGACGATCTCCGGTGTTTCGATCTGCATTGATGATCTGGTTATTCCCGAATCCAAGGCGAGCATCCTTGCCGAAGCGGAAGCCGAGGTCAAAGAGATTCAGGATCAGTATTCATCCGGTCTTGTTACCGACGGTGAACGCTACAACAAGGTCGTTGATATCTGGTCACGTACCAACGACCAGATTGCCAAGGCGATGATGGACAAGCTTGGGACAGAAACCGTTAAGGGTCCCGATGGAAAAGAGGTCGAGCAGGAATCCTTCAATTCCATTTACATGATGGCCGACTCCGGTGCTCGTGGTTCTGCGGCACAGATCAGGCAGCTTGCCGGAATGCGTGGTTTGATGGCGAAGCCGGATGGCTCAATCATCGAAACGCCGATCAAGGCAAACTTCCGCGAAGGCCTGGATGTACTGCAATACTTCATCTCCACTCATGGAGCTCGCAAGGGTCTTGCTGATACGGCACTGAAGACCGCCAATTCGGGATACCTGACGCGAAGACTCGTCGATGTTGCACAGGATCTCGTTGTTACAGAAATCGATTGTGAGACCCGCAAGGGTGTCGCGATGTCACCACTCGTAGAGGGTGGCGACGTCGTCGAGCCTTTGAGAGAGCGTGTTTTAGGTCGCGTCCTGGCTGAGCCGGTACTCATTCCGGGTACTGACAAGGTTGCATTCGATGCTGGCACGATGCTGGACGAGGCAAACGTTGCGCGACTGGAAGAGTTGTCCATCGACCACCTCATGGTTCGTTCACCCATCACGTGCGAAGTCCGCTATGGCGTGTGTTCGCAGTGCTACGGTCGCGATCTTGCTCGTGGTAATCGTATCAACATCGGTGAAGCGGTTGGCGTCATCGCCGCCCAGTCGATCGGCGAGCCTGGCACACAGCTGACGATGCGTACTTTCCATATTGGTGGTGCTGCATCACGTTCCGCCGCAGCGAACAACATCGAGATCAAGAACGCCGGTTCGGTCAAACTCAATAACATCAAGACGGTGACACACGAGAAGGGCTACCTCGTTGCGGTGTCCCGTTCCGGTGAAATCCTTGTTTTCAATGAGCACGGTCGTGAACGTGAACGGTATAAAGTGCCTTACGGCGCCAACATTACCGTCGCGGATGGTGATGACGTGAAGCCGGGCCAGGTTGTTGCAACCTGGGATCCGCATACCCATCCCGTGGTGACAGAGGTTGCCGGCAAGCTTCGTTTCGAGGACTTCGTTGACGGTATTACGGTCTCTGAGCAGGTCGATGAATTTACCGGACTGATAAGTATTGTTGTGCTCGATCCGAAGCAACGCGTTGGTTCGGTCAAGGATTTGCGTCCGGTGGCCAGGCTGATTGACGATGAAGGCAACGACCTGTGTTTTGCCAACACCGATATTCCGGCGGTCTATGCCTTGCCGGCCGGCGCGATCATTAATATGGGCGACGGTTCCAAGGTTACGGTGGGTGACGTTATTGCCCGTATTCCGCAGGAGTCATCCAAGACACGTGATATTACCGGTGGTCTGCCGCGAATAGCCGATTTGTTCGAGGCGAGGAAGCCCAAAGAGCCTGCCATCATGGCTGAGCACACGGGAACCGTCAGTTTTGGTAAGGAAACCAAGGGCAAGCGTCGCCTGATTCTTACGGACGAAGCGGGCGAGAGCTACGAGAAGTTGATTCCAAAATGGCGACACCTGAATGTCTTTGAAGGTGAGCAAGTCGTACGGGGCGAAGTCATTGCCGATGGCGAACCGACTCCGCACGATATTCTGGCATTGCAGGGCGTTGAGGCGTTGTCTAGCTATCTCATCCGTGAAATTCAGGATGTTTACCGTCTGCAGGGTGTGAAGATCAACGACAAGCACATCGAAGTGATCATTCGCCAGATGTTGCGGAAGGTCCAGATTGTAGATCCCGGTGACAGTAACTTCCTGCGTGGAGAGCAGATCGACAGGGCACGGTCGCTTGAAGTTAGCGAAAAGCTCGTTGCTCAGGGCAAGAAGCCGCTTACGATTGAGCCGATTCTGCTCGGTATTACCAAGGCGTCGCTGGCTACCGAGTCGTTTATTTCTGCGGCATCGTTCCAGGAGACGACCCGGGTACTGACGGAGGCTGCGGTCCGGGGCCTCAGGGATGACCTGCGTGGATTGAAGGAAAACGTCATTGTTGGTCGACTGATTCCGGCCGGCACCGGCTTTGCGCATCACGCTGAACGGCGCCGAACGCGAGAGCAGGAGCTTGCGGCACAACTGCAGGAGCTTGAGGATACCGCCAGCATCGAGGAGCAGGTGGCGGCGGAACTGGAAGCTTCGGCGGCCAGGAATGAAGCGGCGACCGAGATCGATGAGGCGGCTGAGGTAGCTCAGGTAGCTGAAGAACTCGCTGCCGCGGCACAGGACGGTACAGCCACGCCTTAAGCGGCGAGGCTTGAGCGGGATTGTGGCGGAAAAAGGTGGCTTGACACTGACTCATTGCCGTCAATACAATGCCCGCCCTTAACCCAAAGGGCCCGCTTTTGGCGAGCCCTTTATAACTTGCGGTGAGATGATCGCAAGATCCTGATCATAAAGGATTTTTCGAGAGACTCGCCGAACTCGCGGAGCGGATCGCAAGGGATTCGGCGCGTGGGTGTGCGCGAATAACAGCGCGCATTTCGTGCACTTCTCAGGGAGTGTTTTTTGTACGTGACTTAAAAAGAGAACAGGCCTATGGCCACAACAAATCAATTAGTACGCAAGGCACGGGTGTCGAAAGCGGTAAAAAGCACGGTTCCGGCACTGCAGGCCAGCCCGCAGAAGCGGGGCGTCTGCACGCGTGTGTATACAACGACACCGAAAAAACCAAACTCTGCAATGAGAAAGGTGGCACGTGTTCGCCTGACCAATGGCTTTGAAGTGACGAGCTATATTGGTGGCGAGGGCCATAACCTGCAGGAGCATTCCGTGGTCCTGATTCGTGGCGGTCGTGTAAAAGACTTGCCGGGTGTGCGATATCACACTATTCGCGGCACGCTGGACTGCGCCGGTGTCAGCGGCCGCAAGAAAGGCCGTTCCAAATACGGCACCAAACGTCCGAAATGAACCGGTTAATACAAAAGAGAAAAACCCATGTCTAGAAGAGCACAGGCGCCCAAGCGCACCATTTTGCCGGATCCGAAATACGGCAGCCAACTGCTGGCCAAGTTTATGAACATGATCATGAACGATGGCAAGAAGTCCGTTGCGGAACGTATTATATACGGTGCGCTGGATCGTATATCCGAAAAGAACACGAATGCGGATGCGCAGCCAATCGAAGTGCTGGAGCAAGCACTCGAGAACGTAAAACCCGTGGTCGAGGTGAAATCTCGTCGTGTGGGTGGTGCGACCTATCAGGTGCCCATTGAAGTTCGGGTGTCCCGTCGGCAAACGCTTGCCATGCGCTGGCTGATCGACGCGGCGCGCAAGCGTAGCGAAAAATCCATGGCACATCGCCTGGCGCATGAGCTCCTGGATGCTGCCGATAACCGTGGCACTGCGGTCAAGAAGAAAGAAGATACACACCGTATGGCAGAAGCTAACAAGGCGTTCTCGCACTACCGCTGGTAGGCATCGCGTTTGGTTTTGGACAAGTTTCGTGGCCCGCATCACACCTATTGAGCGCTATCGCAATATTGGCATCATGGCTCATATTGATGCCGGGAAGACCACCACCACGGAGCGAGTGCTGTTCTACACCGGCGTATCACACAAGATAGGTGAAGTTCATGACGGCGCCGCCGTGATGGACTGGATGGAACAGGAGCAAGAGCGCGGCATTACGATTACATCGGCTGCGACCACCTGTTTCTGGGAGGGCATGGACAAGCAGTTCGAGCAACACCGCATCAATATTATTGATACACCGGGGCATGTGGACTTTACGATTGAAGTTGAGCGAAGCCTGCGAGTGCTCGATGGTGCTGTCACCGTGCTTTGCGCGGTCGGTGGTGTTGAGCCCCAGACTGAGACGGTGTGGCGACAGGGTAACAAGTACAACGTACCGCGCATAATCTTCGTCAATAAGATGGATCGAATCGGCGCGGATTTCCTGCGCGTCGTGGAGCAGGTCGAGGAACGTCTTGGTGCGAACGCCGTCCCGGTACAGCTACCGATTGGCTGTGAAGATGAATTTGCAGGCGTTATCGACCTGGTAGGCATGCGAGCCATTTACTGGGAAGAGGCGAATATGGGCTCGGTCTACGAGGCTCGTGAAATACCTGCTGACCTCATCGAGGAAGCACAGGTCTGGCGTGAAAAAATGGTCGAAGCTGCTGCCGAGGCCAACGATGAACTCACCGAAAAATTTATTGAGAGCGGTAACTTGACGGAAGACGAGATCCGCGAAGGGCTGCGCTTGCGCACGCTGACTGGCGACGTCGTTGTCGCGTTATGTGGTTCGGCGTTTAAGAACAAAGGCGTTCAGGCAATGCTGGATGCAGTCATCGAGTACTTGCCCTCACCCATTGATGTGCCCGCTATTACCGGAGTTCTCGATGACGGATCGCCTGGTGAGCGGCCTGCCGATGACGATGAGCCGTTCGCAGCACTGGCGTTCAAGATTGCCACGGACCCGTTTGTCGGCAACCTGACGTATTTCCGTGTGTATTCCGGTGTATTGAATTCAGGTGATACAATTTACAACCCGGTGAAAAGCAAGAAGGAACGCATCGGGCGCATTCTGCAGATGCACGCCAATAATCGGGAGGAAATCAAAGAGGTACGCGCCGGCGATATTGCGGCCGCCGTGGGCCTTAAGGATGTGATGACCGGCGACACGCTTTCGGATCCGAAGCATGTAATTACGCTGGAACGCATGGATTTTCCGGACCCCGTTATTTCGGTTGCGGTGGAGCCGAGAACCCATAGCGATCAGGAGAAAATGGGTATCGCCATGCAAAAGCTGGCGAAGGAAGACCCATCGTTTCGCATACACACCGACGAGGATTCCGGCCAGACGATTATTTCCGGAATGGGCGAGTTGCACCTTGAAATCATTGTCGATCGAATGAAACGCGAATTTGGCGTGGAGGCGAACGTAGGCAAGCCACAGGTCGCGTATCGTGAAACGATTCGCAAGACGGTGCAGCAAGAGGGCAAGTTTGTGCGTCAGTCCGGCGGGCGTGGCCAGTATGGGCATGTATACCTCAAGATTGAGCCACTGGATTCCGGTGCCGGTTACGAGTTCGTGAATGCGATCGTTGGCGGTGTTATACCAAAAGAATACATTGGTGCTGTGGATAAGGGCGTACAGGAACAGCTGCAAAATGGCGTGATTGCCGGTTTCCCGCTAGTGGATGTGAAGGTTACGCTTTATGACGGTTCCTACCACGATGTTGATTCCAGCGAGATGGCGTTCAAGATCGCGGGTTCGATGGGCTTTCGGCAGGGCGCCCTCAAGGCGGATCCGGTGTTGCTTGAGCCGATTATGAAGGTCGAGGTGGTTACGCCGGAAGATTATATGGGTGACGTCATGGGCGACTTGAATCGCCGTCGCGGCTTGCCGCAGGGAATGGATGACTCACCGTCCGGAAAAGTCATTCGCGCTGAAATTCCACTGGCTGAGATGTTTGGTTACGCCACGGACCTGCGCTCGATGAGCCAGGGCCGCGCGGTGTATTCCATGGAATTTTTGAAATACAAAGAAGTACCCAACAACGTGGCCGACGTTGTAATGAGGAAGGCCAGTTAGAGCAACAGTTTTATCCGTGCGCAGTACGGTTTATTACTGCCGCGGTGATTGTATTAACAAGCGATTAACAACATAAATAGATAAGCAGGATCGACTCATGTCTAAAGAAAAATTTAAACGCACAAAGCCACACATAAACGTGGGCACGATTGGTCACGTGGATCATGGCAAGACGACCTTGACGGCCGCGCTGACGAAAGTGATGGCTGAGCTGCACGGTGGCGAAGTTCGTGATTACGATCAGATTGACAATGCGCCCGAAGAGCGGGCACGCGGCATCACGATTGCGACGGCGCACGTTGAGTACGAGAGTGCAAACCGACACTACGCGCACGTGGATTGTCCGGGACATGCGGATTACGTGAAGAACATGATCACGGGAGCGGCGCAGATGGACGGTGCGATCCTGGTGGTGAGTGCGGCGGATGGGCCGATGCCGCAGACGCGCGAGCACATCCTGCTGGCCCGTCAGGTCGGTGTTCCATACATTGTGGTGTACCTGAACAAGGCGGACCAGGTTGACGACGACGAGTTGCTGGAGCTGGTTGAGATGGAAGTCCGCGATCTGCTGTCGACTTACGAGTTCCCGGGCGACGACACGCCGATTATCACGGGATCTGCGCTGAAGGCGTTTGAGGGCGACGATTCAGAGATGGGTGTTCCGTCGATCATCAGGCTGGTTGAAGCGATGGACAGCTACATTCCGATACCGGAGCGTGCCATTGACGGAGATTTTCTGATGCCGGTCGAGGACGTGTTCTCGATTTCAGGTCGTGGCACGGTGGTCACCGGCCGTATTGATCGGGGCGTCGTCAAGGTAGGCGATGAGATCGAGATTGTGGGCATTCGCGACACGACGAAGAGCACCTGTACGGGTGTTGAGATGTTCCGCAAGCTGCTGGACGAAGGTCTGGCGGGCGACAACGTGGGCGTACTGCTGCGAGGCACGAAGCGTGAAGACGTTGAGCGAGGCCAGGTACTGGCGAAGCCGGGCACGATCACGCCGCACATGAAGTTTGAGGCTGAGATCTACATTCTGACCAAGGAAGAAGGCGGTCGGCACACACCGTTCTTCAAGGGCTACCGTCCGCAGTTTTACTTCCGTACAACGGATGTTACGGGCGCGTGTGAGTTGCCGGAGGGCACCGAGATGGTGATGCCGGGAGATAACGTGCAGATGAAGGTTGAGCTGATTGCACCGATCGCGATGGAAGAAGGCTTGCGCTTCGCCATCCGTGAAGGTGGTCGCACGGTAGGTGCGGGTGTTGTTGCGAAGATTATTGAGTAACGAAAGACGTATAATTGAACCAGGTGGAACGCGACAGGTGACTTGCACTTCGGTGTCTCGAATCACCCTTCGCGCTTCCTTATAACACGCGGTGGCGACATTGTTGATCTCCGTGCCAAACATTTAGATGACCTAGGAAATAACGTGGCTACAAACCAAAATATACGCATCCGCCTGAAGGCTTTCGACCATCGGCTGATCGACAAGTCCGCCCGCGAAATCGTGGAAACTGCGAAGCGCACTGGCGCGACCGTCAAGGGCCCCATTCCGTTGCCGATGAGAAAGGAACGTTTTACGATCCTGATCTCACCGCACGTCAACAAAGACGCGCGAGATCAGTACGAAATCCGTACCCACAAACGGCTGATGGAGATCATCGATCCGACCGATAAAACGGTGGATGCACTGATGAAACTGGAATTGCCTGCGGGCGTCGACGTTCAGATCAAGTTGAACTAGGCCAGAGACCAGGGTATCTATCGGTTTTTCCGCCGGATCATTGTTCGGCGGTCGCGCCTCAGGAGACGCTCCTACAGACGGTCCGATCGAAACGCTGGAGGCGCGCGTCC
>JADFNG010000133.1 GCA_022563505.1 Pseudomonadota bacterium
AATATTTGCAACACGAACATTTTTTTACCCGACGACGCCGAGAGCAAAAAATTGCTCGAGCGATGTTTGAGGAGCAGGTTGGCTGGGCGATGGATGCCGGAGTGGATTTCATCATTGCCGAAACCATTTCCTTTTGCGAAGAAGCGCTGCTCGCTTTGGAAGTGATTCGAGACGCCGGAGCGATTTCTGTTGTGACGCTGGCCGTGCACCGAGAGGGTTTGCGAGACGATGTCACGGTCACCGACGCCTGCAAGCGCCTCAAAGACGCCGGGGCGGACGTGGTTGGTATGAATTGTATTCGCGGCCCCAACACCATGTTGCCTGTGATGGAAGAGATCAGCAAAGCAGTCGCAGGGCCACTGGCTGCTCTCCCGGTTCCTTATCGCACCACTGATGCAGAAGTTAACTTTCAGGCCCTGACCGATTCCAGCTGCGATTGTATCCCGGACCGACCTTTCCCCACTGCGCTGGATGCTTTGACCTGCAATCGCTACGAGATTGCGGAGTTTGCCAAAAAGGCGCTGGCGCTGGGAGTGAATTATCAGGGCGTATGTTGCGGCGCCGGGCCGCATCACATTCGGGCCATGGCCGAAGCACTGGGCAAAAATCCGCCTGCCAGTCGCTATTCTGCCGACATGTCAAAACACTACGCATTTGGAAGTGACAAGAGTCTCGTCAAACAAAATCTGGATTTCGCGAAGAATATGTGACCGCCGACGGACTTCTGATTGGCGTGGCCTGTAGGAGTCCGCTGTAGGAGATTCTATGGCGAATGTATAGGCATGCACTCCTGTTTTCGGAACGATTGTTGATTGTTGAGCAGGGCAAAGACGATTCTGGCGAGTTTTCGTGCGAGCGTGACTTTGGCGGCGATTTTAGAGAGTCCTTTATCGAGTTGTTTTTGTAGATACTGATCGAAGGGGTAATAACATCGTGCTGGCTGCGCAGCGCAATACAGGAGTCGGCGTAGCTCGGCATCGCCGCGTTTGGTCAGTTTGCGTTTACCTTTGTATTGACCGGACTCTCGGCGCCTGACATCGAGGCCGATGAAGGACACAAAGGCATCGCTGCTGGCGAAAGAGCCGCGGTGAAAGGCGCACAGCAGTGCGGCAGCATTGATGGGGCCGATACCGGGCACACTGAGGCAGCGCTGATAATCAGGCCACCAACCGAGTTCGCGGATGAGCCGTTTGAGGTGCTGATCGATGCGTTTCAAGAGCTGATCAAATTGGCGGAATAGTGCCTGGCTTGAGATTGGCAACCTTTGCAGACTCAAGTGCAGTTGTTTGCGGCTCGCCACGATCACGCCACGACGTTTGAGCAAGGTCCACAGACGTTGTGCCTGATGGCTTTGCGGCTGCTACAGTCGCAGTTGGCTGGCTTCATGGGCCAGGTATCGAGCCAGCAACCAGGCATCTTCAGGGTCGGTTTTGTTGCGCACATTGACCGCTTCGCGGTAGTGCACTAGCTGCCGTGGATTGATCGGATAGACCTCAAAGCCCAGCGCCTGTGCTTCTTCAACGATTGCCAGGTGATAGTGCGAGGTGGGTTCGATCGCGAGCCTGACCGGACCATAGCGAGCCTTCAGCCAGGATCTTATCTGGCTGCGTTGATTCGCCAGTCGAGTCAGTTGTCCGGTATCCCAGTCGGCGATGACCAATTCATCTTTGCTGACGTCGATACCGAGGGTGATTTTTGAGACGAGTATTGCCACAATGACCTCCGCGGTTAATTGCCGTGAAGCCGGGGACTCACCGCACGCAAGCTTGTTGAAATTGGCTGGTTACACAGCTAGATTCTTAATCGGCGTTCTTTGGTGAGGGGAGGGGGAGAACTCTCCTACAGTCTGTACCAACAGGTCAGAAGCCCGCTAACGGTCCCTCCCTCCCCGGCGCCTTCCATCATCCCGATTTCGGGCACGGTTGACCATACAAGCCCGCCATGCGGGCGATCCCACTCGCCATCGTGGCAATCGCGGGGTCCTGGTAGTACCACCGTTACCAGTCCATTACATCAGCGTACTGATAGAACGGCCCGCTCCTACATTCGGCGTTAGCCGCGAAGGCTATCCTGCCCCCGCTACCAATCAAAGAACGCCGTCCCTTGTGGACGGCGTTTTCGTTTGGCCGCAATACGTTCCTGATTCCGGACAGGCTGACCGAGGTCACGTATTTCGCAAGAAGTGTTGCCTATAGGCTACATATCAGTTAGTATTTTTAGGTGAAGTTAGACGCATATGAAACCAGCGAAGGACGAGTTCCGTACCTCGACTGGTTTGATGGGCTGGACGGCACACTTCGCCGCGCGGTGCAGCGACGACTTCGTGCCATTGAGGACAATGATCACTTTGGCAACAGAAAGAATCTGCGCGGTGGTTTGCACGAACTAAAGTTTCGCAGGTCATTCGCATCTACTTCGCAGAAATTGACGGTCAAATCGTGCTGCTTTTGGGCGGTTCCGGTAAGCGGAACCAAGACCGTGAAATAGCGAAGGCACGCGCAAGACTGATAGATTTTAGGCAACGGACCAAGTGAGCAAGAACATGGCTGCTAGCAAAGCATTGAACATCAAGGATCAACTGTACGAGGATCTCAAGGATCCTGCGTACGCCGCTGCTTATATCAACGAAGCGTTTCTGGAAGGGGATGAGGCCGTGCTGAAGACGGCTTTGGCCGATGTCATTCGGGCAAAAGGCGTTGCAGCTGTCGCTCGAAAAGCTGGTATCAATCGCGTTACTGTTTATAAAACGCTGAAGCCTGGCACCGAGTCGTCATTCACGACTATGCACGCTCTGCTCAAAGCATGTGACGTCAGCTTGCAAGTACTTCCGGCCAAGC
>JADFNG010000092.1 GCA_022563505.1 Pseudomonadota bacterium
AAACGCAAGGTGAGACGCATCACCATCGATCTGGATCCGACCGAAGATCCGACCCACGGTGGCCAACAGCTGAGTTTTTTCAACTGGCATTACGACCGCTGGTGTTATCTGCCGGTGGCCGGTTTTCTGAGCTTTGATAACGAGCCGGATCAGTACTTGTTCTGTTATGCGCTGCGCGCGGGGAACGCGGTGGCAAAGACGGGTTGTCTGAGCATTCTGAAGCGACTGTTACCGCGGTTGCGCAAAGCGTTTCCAAAAGCCAAGATCCGCATCCGCCTCGATGCCGGCTTCACCGGTCCCGAACTGTATGAGTTCTTCGAGGCCGAAGGCCTGGAATACGTGGTTTGCATGGGCAAGAACCCGGTACTGCTGCGCTTCGCCGAGCCGCTGATGGCGCCACTTCGAGCCGCCCTGGAAGCCGGTGAAGACATTGCCCCGAGCTTCGGTGAATGCCGCTACGCCGCACGCAGCTGGAAGAAGCACAAACGGCGCGTGATCATCAAAGCCGATATTGCCTTGCACCCCGGGCGCGAGCCCAAGGACAACCCGCGCTTCATTGTCACCAACTTGAAGACCACGCCGAAGTTCATCTACAAGAAGGTCTACTGCGCGCGTGGTGACATCGAGAACCGCATCAAGGAACTCAAGCACGGTCTCGAAATCGATCGCACCAGCTGCACAAGCTTCAACGCCAACCAGTTTCGGGTGCTGATGACGGCGGCCGCGTACGTGCTGATGCAGGAGTTGCGGCTGCAGGCACGCCACACCGGCTGCGCCCGTGCACAGGTCAATACGCTGCGCTTGCGACTGTTGAAACTGGGTGTCTGGATCGAGTCATCGCTGCGTCGTATCGTCTTACACCTGCCGATCAGTACACCGTATGCCGATGACTGGCGGCGCATCGCTATTTCTGTTGGCGCCGTTCCCACCTAAACCGACACGCCAAACCAATCCTCTTGAAAAGGACATCGGGTGATCACCCGAGAACCACACTCGTGTGTAAATCATGCAAAAGGCCTGTCAAATTCCCACTGCCGCGTTTTCACACCCATGCCAGCGGCAGACCACAAATCGAAGCCCTTATGGGCTTGCTATTGAACCGCAGAAGCGAAAAAATCGTTCATGCAAAATGTTCATGAATAATGCAGGCTAGACCCTTCGTCGCACGGACATTACGTTTGGTAGTTGCTCGAGGCGGCTGATCACGCGACTGAGTGCGGGCAGGTCGCTGACTAAAACGCTGAGATCCATGCTGGCTTCCATTCGCTTTTTGTCCGATTTTGTGCGCAGAGCATTGACGGCCACATTTTCTTCAGCCAGAACATTGCTGATGTCACGAAGCAATCCATGTCGATCGTAGGCCTCGATGGTCAGATCCGCCGGGTAGGAGGCGTCGGATGGTGTGCCCCAGCTTACTTCGATCACCCGTTCCGGGCTGGATGCATTGAGATGCAGGAAATTGCCACAATCCTCCCGATGAATGCTGACGCCGCGCATGCGCGTGATGTATCCGGCTATGTTCTCAGGCGGCACTGGCCGGCAACAGCGTGCGAAATTGCACAAAAGATCGCCGACGCCCTGAACGATGATCTGCTTGGCACCGCTGCTCGTTTTGCGTGTTCTTGCGGGTTTGCGAAACGCGTCGACCGGCTCTTTCGGCCGTCGAATTTGCACGGCTCGTGCAATGGCTGCGGACGTGATGTCGCCGGTGCCGAGTGCAACACACAATGACTCGGTATCGCCGGCATTCATTGTTCGGGCGATATCGTCCAATGGAATGTCTTTTGCATTGAGTCTGCTGAGTTCCCGGTCAAGAATTTCACGTCCCTGCTTTTGGTTTTGTTCCTTGTCCTGCTGGCGAAACCAGTTGCGCAATTTCGTCCGGCTTCGCGATGCCGCGAGATAGCCGAGTTGCGGATTGAGCCAGTCCCGACTCGGTTGTGCGTGTTTGCCTGTGATGATTTCGATCTTGTCGCCGTTCTTGATCTTGTACGTCAGCGGTACGATGCGACCATTGACCTTGGCGCCGCGACAACGGTGGCCGACCTGCGTATGGACATGGTAAGCAAAGTCGAGGGGCGTCGCGTTCGCGATTAATTCGACCACGTCGCCTTTTGGACTGAGTGCATAGACCCGATCGTCCAGTACATCGTCACGAATCTGTTCGAGCAGATCGCTGTCCTTGTTCGACGGGTCAAGCAATTGCCGCAGGAATTGAATCTTGCGATCGAACGCAGCCCCGGTTCCGCTACCTTCCTTGTAGCGCCAGTGGGCGGCAACGCCGAGTTCTGCGTGATGATGCATGTCGTGCGTGCGAATCTGCACTTCCAGTGTCTTGCCATTCGGTCCTATGACCGCAGTGTGCAGCGATTTGTAATCGTTTTCCTTGGGATTGGCGATGTAGTCATCAAATTCGCCGGGCAAGTAGGCCCAGAGTTTATGCACCACTCCGAGTGCGGCATAACACTTCGCCACATCGTCAACGAACACGCGCACCGCGCGGACATCGAATATTTGCTCAATGCCGCCGTCCTTGCGCCGCATTTTTCGCCAGATGCTGTAGATGTGTTTTGGTCGCCCGTTGATTTCAGCCTTGATGCCCTCGGACTCCAGTTCGGATCGCAATATCGAGCAGATCTCTTCGATGAATTCTTCGCGCTCCTTGCGTTTTTCCTTGAGCGCCTTCGCAATGAAGCGATACTGCGATGGCTCAAGGTAGCGGAAGGAGAGATCTTCAAGCTCCCACTTGAGTTGCCATACACCGAGCCGATTCGCCAACGGCGCATAAATTTCGCGTGTCTCGATGGCCAGTCGATGTTGTTCTTCTGCAGTGGCCGATTTTGCCCGCCGAATTTTTTGCAGCTGTTCTGCGATGCGGATCAGGATCAAACGCGGGTCGGACGCCACCGAGAGCAGCATTTTGCGTAATGTCTCGGATTGCTGCGACGCAAGCGCCTCCCCAGGTTGCCAGTCATCTGCCAATGCAAATCGCCCCAATTGCACCAACTGGTCGGCGGGATCCTGGAGCGCCTCAATCGGTGTGCCGTCGAGGTTGGGTATCCCCGCCAGGGCGTCACGCAATAACGGATAGACCAGGATTGTGGCCTGCAACTCGGTCGACAAAGCCAGCGACTGAACAATTTCGAGGATGGCTTCGCCTTCGGCCAAGGCAGCCCGGGTGGCCTCATTGGCCGGCAGCGTTCGCAGGTACTGTCGCGCATCAGCGACGATCCCGTCCTGTTCGCTGTTTTTAGCCCGCTTTTCGTGCCCAGTACTTGCCATGTTGCTTGTTTTCGTTGGTGTGTCGTCGCTCGATAACCGGTATCATACGCCCTGCTTTTCGCTGGCGGTGCGTACGACGAATTGTTTCGTGGCGGACAACGAGCCCGGTATCACGGCCGTCCCTTCGTCAAGTTCTGCATTATCAAGGGGTAATGGACAAAACCATGGCTGGTCACAGTAAGTGGGCGAACATTCAGCACCGCAAGGGTGCGCAAGACAAGAAACGCGGCAAGCTGTTCACGAAGCTGATTCGTGAAATCACCATTGCGGCTCGCACGGGTGGCGGTGATTTGGCCGCGAATCCACGGCTACGACTGGCGGTCGACAAGGCCAAGGGCCAGAGCATGCCGAAAGACAACATCGAGCGTGCCATCAAGCGCGGCTCTGGAGATCTCGACGGCGCCGAATATCTCGAGATTCGCTACGAAGGATACGGTCCCGGCGGGACGGCCGTCATGGTGGATTGCTTGACCGATAACAAGAATCGCTCGGTCGCGGAGGTTCGCCATGCATTTTCCAAATTTGGCGGCAACCTGGGTGCCGATGGTTCCGTCAACTACCTGTTCAATCACGTTGGCTTGCTTGCCTATCCTGCAGGTAGTGATGAGGAAGCCATTATGGAGGCGGCCATTGACGCCGGAGCGGAAGATGTCGTGGTTGATGCAGACCAGTCCATCGAGGTGTTGACCGATCCGATCGAGTTCGAGGCCGTTCTGGAAAAAATGCGGGCAGCCGGTTTCGAGCCGGAAAGCAGTGACCTGATAATGCGAGCCACGACCAGCTCGACACTGGAACTGAAGACGGCCACTTCGATGATCAAGATGCTGGAAATGCTAGAGGATCTTGATGACGTGCAAAACGTCTACAGCAATGCAGACATCAGCGAAGAAGTACTTGCACAAATTGAGATCTGATGTGGAAAAACGACAACGCATACTGGGCATCGATCCAGGATCTCGTCTGACCGGATTCGGTGTGCTGGATTTTGAGGCGGATAACGCGACCTATGTCGCCAGTGGCACGATTCGGAGCATAAAGGGTGAATTTTCCGAACGACTCAAAGCGATCTACAATGCGGTCAGCGAGCTGGTCAGCGAGTATCAGCCTGATGTGGTTGCGATTGAAAGCGTGTTCGTACACAAGAATCCGGGCAGCGCCCTGAAGCTTGGGCATGCGAGATCGGCGGCGATCTGCGCGACCTTCCAGAGCAATGCCGTTGTATATGAATACGCACCGCGAGAGATCAAGCTCGCAGTGGTTGGCACGGGCGCTGCCAGCAAGGAACAAGTCAAGCATATGGTCATATCAATACTCAAGCTGGAGGGATCACCGTCAGCGGATGCGGCCGATGCGCTGGCAACGGCACTTTGCCATGGGCATCAACGCCGGCTTAGCGCTCGTCTTGGTAAATGCGCTGCCATTACGGGCTTGCGATGATTGGTTCGCTGCGAGGGCGGCTGGCCTGCAAGCAATCCCCACGGATACTCATTGAGTGCGCCGGCGTTGGTTACGAAGTCGAAACGCCGATGTCCACTTTCCTCGAGTTGCCTGCCATCGGCACGGAAGTTTTTCTGCACACACATTTACTGGTGCGGCAAGACGCCCAGACTCTGTACGGGTTTTCGAATGAGCAAGAGCGCTGGCTGTTTCGCACCTTGCTCAAGATCAGCGGAGTGGGTGCAAAGATGGGACTCGCGATTCTGTCCGGGATGAGTGTCAAGGATTTTGCCCGCTGCGTGCAGCACGAAGACGCAGTCATGCTGGTCAAGATACCGGGTGTCGGCAAGAAAACAGCCGAGCGCCTGATCATCGAAATGCGCGATCGCATCAAGGACGTTGTTGTTACAACGGCGACTCCCGGGCCGCAAACGGCCGCGCTGGACGCTCGTGGTGAGGCCTTTGACGCATTGGTATCACTGGGCTACAAACCTGCTGAGGTGAAACAATTGCTGGCCAAAACAGAGACGGATAAATTGTCCGCGGAAGAAATTATTCGACAAGCCCTGAAACAGGCGGTGCATTGAGGTGGCAGGGATAGAGCATGATCGACTGACCAGCGCGGTCGCCCGCGACAGCGAGCGGGTATTTGACCGTGCTATTCGTCCAAAGACGCTGGCGGATTATTGCGGCCAACCGAGCGTACGGCAGCAAATGGAAATCTTCATTTCTGCGGCCCGCAATCGTGGCGAAGCACTCGATCATGTCCTCATCTTCGGACCGCCCGGTCTTGGCAAGACAACACTCGCGCATATTGTGGCCAACGAAATGCATGTCAACCTGAGACAGACTTCAGGCCCGGTTATTGAACGACCGGGAGATCTGGCGGCATTGCTGACCAATCTCGAACCCAACGATGTGTTGTTTATCGATGAGATCCATCGCCTGGGAGCGGTTGTCGAAGAGGTGCTTTATCCCGCGATGGAAGATTTCCAGCTCGACATCATGATTGGGGAGGGACCTGCAGCCCGTTCGATCAAGCTGGATGTTCCGCCCTTTACCCTCATTGGCGCGACGACTCGAGCCGGTCTTTTGACGTCACCGCTGCGAGATCGCTTCGGCATCGTTCAGCGGCTCGAGTTTTATTCAACCGAGGATCTTGAGACCATTACGATGCGTTCAGCAAGGATTCTCAATTTGCCCATTGACGCTGAAGGTGCCCGGCAAATTGCTCGCAGGTCGCGCGGTACGCCGCGTATCGTCAACCGCCTGCTTCGTCGCGTGCGTGATTTCGCCGAAGTGAAAGGAGACGGTGTGATCACCGGCCAGGTCGCCATCAGTGCCATGGATATGCTGGAGGTGGATCCCAACGGATTTGATGCGATGGATCGACGTCTGTTGTTGACGATCATCGAGAAGTTTGACGGTGGCCCCGTCGGGGTTGAAAGTTTGTCCGCAGCAGTCGGCGAAGAACGGGGCACCATTGAAGACGTGCTCGAGCCCTATCTCATTCAACAGGGTTTCATAATGCGCACGGCGCGCGGACGCGTGGCCACAAAAAATGCCTATCTGCATTTTGGCCTGACGCCACCCGCGCGCGAGGGTACGCCCGAGCTGCAATTGTTCGATCCGTCGTGAGGACGACGATTTGACTGCGGCCACGAAAAAACCACCGTTCGCTTGGCCGGTGCGTGTCTACTACGAAGACACGGACGCACAGGCGGTGGTCTATTACGCGAATTACTTCAAATTTATGGAGCGGGCTCGCACCGAGTGGATCAGATCACTCGGTATTGAACAGGATGTTCTGTTGCGAGAGCAACGGCGTGTATTCGTCGTTGTGGATACCACCGCCGAGTTCCTGGTGCCCGCAAAATTCAATGACGAGTTGCTGGTAACCGCAGGATTACTCAGCCGGGGCCGCGCGAGTTTTCTCATTGAACAACACATTTATCGAAACAGCCTGGACGGTGAGTTGCTTTGCCGGGGCCAGGTACGGGCCGCGTTTTTGAATGCCGACACACTCAAACCCACACGGTTACCGGATTCACTCTTCAAGGACACCTGATTATGGCCGTTGATATGTCGTTACTGACACTCATTATGAACGCGAGCTTCGTCGTCAAGATAGTAATGCTCGCATTGCTGCTGGCGTCATTCCTCTCCTGGAGCATCATCTTTACCAAGCGCCGCCTGATCATGCGCACCAAGTCGGCGTCGGATGATTTTGAAGCCAGTTTTTGGTCGGGAGGCGACCTGAATACGCTGTACCGCAGCGCGGGTCGGGAGAAGGGTGGCGCCATGGGCATGGCAAGTATTTTCGAGTCGGGTTTTCGGGAGTTCAATCGCATCACCGCGCAAGGCGATACGGAACCCGACAAAGTGGTTGAAGAATGCCGCCGCGCTATGCGGGTTGCGCTGATGCGGGAAGTGGATCGTCTGGAGCAGAGCCTGGCGACACTGGCCACCATCGGTTCGACCAGCCCCTATGTCGGACTGTTTGGCACCGTGATCGGCATCATGAACTCCTTTCGCATGCTGGCAGGAATGCAGTCAGCGACACTCGCGGTCGTTGCACCTGGCATCGCGGAAGCTCTGATCGCAACGGCCATGGGATTGTTTGCCGCAATACCCGCCGTGATCGCCTATAACAATTACGCCGATAAAGTCGTGCGTCTTGAAATCCGCTACGACGGTTTCATGGAAGAATTCACCAGCATTCTGCAGCGCCATGCGCGCAAGAAGGTGGCGTGATATGCAGACCTCGGTCAGAAAACGAAAACTGATGGCAGAAATTAATGTCGTGCCGTACATTGATGTGATGCTCGTCCTGCTGATTATATTCATGGTGACGGCGCCCTTGCTGACTCAGGGCATCCAGGTTGAATTGCCCAAGGCGGGCGCAGAACCGATCGTGGACATGCCGGATCAGCCGCCGTTAATCCTCAGTGTGGATGCGAGTGGCAATCTCTACATAAATGTGGGCGATGACGAAGACTTGCCCGCGATGGCCAAGGAAATTGTCGCAAGAACCCGGGCTGTGCTGAAGCACCGCCCCAATACACCCGTGTTGATCAAAGCGGATCGCGCGGTGCCCTACGGCATCGTCGTAGGTGCCATGGTGCTTCTGCAGCAGGGTGGCGCCGAGACGGTGGGATTTATCACCGATCCGCTTGATACCTACCCGGTACCCGAATAGGCGAGTTTGCCAGGCGCATGCGCGACAATTTCAAGTTTATTCCCGTGTTGCTCGCCGGCATCCTGCATGCTGCCATTTTTGCCGGCATGGTGTTCGCTTACGACTGGTCACGCCCGGTGCTGCCCGTTGTGCCGCTCGCGATAAAGGGAACACTTGTTTTGGCAGAGAGCCTTGTTGAAGTACCGCCCATTGCCGAGGAAGTGATCGAGCCAGAGCCGGAACCAGAACCTGAGCCCGACAATTCGGAACAGTTGCGCATTGAGGCCGAGGCGAAGAAACGTCAGGAGGATTTACGCCTGGAGCGCGAGAGAATTTCGCGCGAGGAGGAGGCCGAACGGCAGCGAAAGCTTGCGGACGAAAAGGAACGCAAGCGGCGCGAGGAAGCGGAAACCGAGAAGCGCCGCCAGGAAGCGGAGCGCAAGAGACTGGAAGACATGGAGCGTCAACGAGCGGAGAATGAGCGCAAACGCAAACAGGCGCAGGACGCAGAGCGACGACGTCAACTCGATCTTGAGCTGCAAGCGGAACAAAATCGCATCGATGCGATGAAAGCGGGTGCGCTGGCGCGATACCAATTCAGGTTGATTCAGGCAGTCAAGCGGAACTGGATACAACCCCCCAGCGCTGTGCAAGGCTTGAGTTGCGAGGTGTTGGTGCAGCAGTCGTTGGGTGGTGTCGTACTCAATGTTGTGATCGGAAGTTGCAATGGCGATGAGGCAGTGAGGCGCTCTATCGAGTCGGCCGTTCACAAAGCATCTCCCTTGCCGATTCCACCGGACATCAGCTTATTGGAACGAAACTTGCGATTCCTATTCGAACCGACAGAATAGGCTGCGCCATGGAATGAACAGGACGCGAATAATGCTCAAAATACTCAGAACTTCTCTTTTAGCGCTGTCGGCGGCAGTGATAATGACGGGCCCTGCATTGGCTGAGCTCACACTGGTTATCACGGAAGGCGTTGGCAAACGACGGCCGGTGGCTATTGTTCCATTCGCCTATGAGGGAGCGGGACAAGAAAGTCCATTGAATGTGGCTGACGTGATTGCCGCAGACCTGAATCGTAGTGGCCGGTTCGCACCGCTGGACGAAGGTGACATGCTGCAAAAACCGAAATCGGGGGCGGACATCGATTTCAGCGACTGGACCATTCTGAATATTGAGGCTGTCGTCATCGGCCGTGTTACGCAGACGGGCGAAAATGTGTATAGCGTCCAGTTTCAGCTGTTCGACGTTTTCCGTGGCATCCAACTCGTTGGTTATCGCATGCCCGCCAGTCGCGGCACCATTCGCCGCGTCGCACATCGTCTGGCAGACATGATTTACGAGAAGCTGACGGGCATTCAGGGCGTGTTTGCAACTCAGGTTGCTTACGTAACGGCGCAGGGCGAGGGCAGCGATCGTTTGTACTCGTTGGTGGTCTCCGATGCCGACGGTGAGAACGAACATACGATCATGGAATCGTCCGAACCGATCATGTCTCCGGCATGGTCACCGGACAGCCGCCAGCTTGCGTATGTCTCCTTCGAGACCAATGTGTCCTCGATTTACGTGCAGACGCTGCGCACCGGTAATAGCATTAAAGTGTCGAGCAAAGTCGGCATTAACGGAGCTCCTGCATTTTCGCCAGACGGCCGCAAGCTGGTGTTGACCCTGGGCGGCACCGACGGCAACCTGGACATCAATGTGCTGGATCTCAAGACACGGCGATTTACCCGCATCACAACCAACCGGGCCATCGATACTGAGGGGACCTGGTCGCCGGATGGCTCCACCATATACTTCACCTCAGATCGAAGCGGTGGCCCCCAGGTCTACAAAGTATCGTCGAGTGGCGGCAGGCCGGAACGCGTAACGTTCGACGGCAGCTATAATGCACGGCCGCGACTGTCGCCGGACGGTAAAAAACTGGCACTGGTTCATCTGGATCGAGGTAACTATCGGATCGCCGTGATGGACCTGGAGCGTAAGGACCTGTTGATATTGTCGACGGGTCGTCAGGACGAGTCACCGAGTTTTGCACCAAACAGTGATACCCTTATTTATGCGACGCGAGCGGGCGGCCGCGGGGTTTTGGAAACAGTGAGTGCCGACGGCTTGGTACGGCAACGACTGGCGGCGGGTCGCGGTGATGTTCGTGAACCGGTGTGGTCGCCATTCGCTCGTTTCTAGGCGGATATATACATCGAATTTAGATTAATAGTTATAGCTAATATATTGAAACTTATTAATAAAAAAGTTTTTGAATACACTTGCTTGTGCAACCGATTAGGACCTTGAAATGAAACTTCACAATATGATTTTGACTGCTTTGCTGGCATTGACCCTCGCGGCCTGTTCGTCGCCGACGATCCCCGATCCGGACAGGAGCGCAGATAGTGGCATGAACGACAGCAGCCGCGGCGCAGATTCCAGTGGTTTCGGTGACGAGGATCTGGGTCCAGGCGAAGATGTCCCGTTTGATTCGATGAACGGCGAACTGACGATGATTATCTATTTCGACTTCGATCAGTCTGAATTGCGTCCCGAATACGCGGACCTGCTGGCACGACATGCCAACAGTCTGGCAAATAGCTCGCGTACCAGTGTGCGTCTTGAAGGCCACGCTGATGAGCGCGGTTCCCGAGAATACAACATCGGTCTGGGTGAACGTCGATCGCAGACAGTACGTCGTATGCTCTTGATCCAGGGAGCCTCGGCTGGTCAGATTTCAACGGTCAGTTTTGGCGAAGAGCGGCCGGCGGCGTTCGGTAGCGATGAAGCTTCGTACGAGCAAAACCGCCGTGTTGAAATCAAGTACACGAATTAGCAGAGACTGGCAGGTGTTGAAGTCAAACAAGGTAATGCTTGTCGCAGCATCGCTGGCGTTCGTCAGCGGCTGTGCGGTAACGCCGCCGCCAAGCGAAGACCCGGTGTTGATCCGGCTTAATGAACTTGATCAACGCCTCGAGGCGATCGAGCGCATTCTGGCCAACGGCTCCCTGGTGGACCTGACATTGCAAGTGGATGAATTGCAGCGTCAGAGTGCAATCTTGCAAGGGCGC